>NZ_SRLW01000537.1:0-3107 GCF_006518215.1 Myxococcus sp. AB025B | reverse complement strand
GCAGGGGGGATGGGGACTCGACCTCGGAAGGGGCTGAAGCAGTGGCCTCGTTCTCGGGGGCGGTCGCCTGTTCCGAGGGGGCCGCCGTCAGCTCCAGATTGGAAGACATGTAGGAAACCTCTTGGTCGCCGCGCCTGGAGCCCACTGCCGCCTCGAAGGAGGCAACCTCGCGCGCGTCAAAATCGGGCGCAGGTGACAGTGGACCGCCGGCAGGCGGCGGTTCAGTCAAAACTCGCGTCATCGCCTTGGACACCCCGCATGGGGCGCTTCAGGGGCAGCCGTCTATAGCGCATCCGCCCCGGGAGGGAGTAGCGCCCTTTCAGCGAGCCCACCGGGCAGGTGGAGCGACAGTGCCCCACCCTCCGCTCGTCCGGCGAGAAGGGGCTCATCCGCGCATTCGAAGCAGCGTCGAAGGACATCCGGTTCCAGTTCGCTCCAGGCCGTCAATAGGGTCCGCCACGAGTATCGACCTGGGAGCCGGACACCGGCCCCTGGCCCGAGGCCCGCCCGCGGACTCTGCCTGGGTATCAACACTGGTACGGACCGAAACGTTCTGGAAACGTCCCAAGCACCGGGCGTCCGGCCCCCTGGACACAGGGCGGGCGGGCGACCCGGCCGGCCCTACCCACCAGGTGAGGGCCGGGTGCGCCCCTTGTGGTTGCGGGGCAGGGCGTGGTGGATGAGGGACACGTAGTCCACCGCCTGCACCGGCGGCGGGGGAGGCGGGGTGCCCAGGGCGGCCAGCCGCTTGCTGAAGGCGGACAGGATGTCCGGCATCGGACGCATGGCGGCCAGGAGCTTGTTGGGCCCCTCCAGCGCCTGGGACAGCGCCACCGCCGCCTGCTGCAGCGGCAGGCCCCGGCGCAGCAGGTCCTGGAAGGAGTTGGAGAGGGTGATGATGTTGTGCCCGGCCGTCTGCACCATCTCCACGGCGATCTTCAGCACCTGGGGCGCGGACAGGTGGCCGTCCGCCAGCAGCACCAGGGCCGCCTGGAAGTAGTTGAAGATGGGCACCACGCGCGGCCCGTAGGGCGTGAAGTGCGCGGGCGGCGTCAGCTTGTCCAGGTGGATGAAGATGCGCCGCACCGGGTCCGCCACCGGAATCTGCTTCCACGCCGCGCGCACCCGCTCCGCGTCGTCCGGGTACACCCCGCCCGCCTCCAGCACCTGGGACAGCACCCGCTCGTCCACGCGCCCCGCGATGAGGTCCGCGAAGAGCGAGTAGATGAACGCGTCCGCCTCCGCGTCGTCCCCGAAGAGGACCTCCTCCGCCTCCGCGGGCGCCTTCACCCGGCTCTCGAGGATGGCCGGCAGCTTGTAGCCCACCTGCCCGCGCAGGGCCCGGAAGCGGCCGCGCAACAGGTTGCCCACGTTGTCCTTGAGGACGAACTCGTCCCAGCGCACGCCGTCCAGCTTGAGCTTCTCCTCCAGCACCGCGCGCATCTGCTTGGGGCTGCCGGAGACGATGCACAGCCTGGAGTCGCCGCTCTCCGACAGCTCCCGGATGAGGGCGCTCGCCCCCGGGACGGCGACCTTCTCGTGCGCCTTCTGGAACGCGGTGCGCAGCAAATCGCGGAGCGAGTCGAAGTCGGTCTGGAGGTACGTCTTGTCCAGGTCCCAGCGGTAGATGCGCCGCGGAGGCCGCGGGTCGATACGGTCCGGCAGACTCACTTCTGGAGGCCTTCCCGGATGGCGTTGCCCAGGTTGTTCGCCACCACCTTGGCGGCCACCTTGCCCGCGTTGGCGATGGCGTGCGCCTTGGAGCGCCCGTGCGCCTTGATGAAGATGCGGTCGAACCCGAGGATGGGCGCGCCCCCGTACTGGTTCCAGTCGGTGATGTCCTTGATGCGCTGGATGCCGCTGGACAGCATGGCCAGGCCCGCGCGCCAGCGCAGGCTCTCCTTGTAGGCGTACTGGGCCAGCTCCACCACGGTCTCGTGCACGCCCTCCAGCATCTTCAGGCACACGTTGCCCACGAAGCCGTCCGTGACGATGACGTCCGCGGTGCCCTTGGGGATGTCGATGCCCTCCACGTTGCCGATGAAGTGGATGTCCTTCATCTCCGACAGCCGCGCGTGCGCCTCCACCACCCGGGGCGGGCCCTTCTGGGGCTCCACGCCGTTGGACAAGAGCGCCACCTTGGGCCGCTCGTTGCGGGAGATGATGCGCGCGTAGTTCGAGCCCATGACGGCGAACGTCACCAGGTCATCCGCGGTGGCCTCCACCGTCGCGCCCACGTCGAGGATGAGGGAGAACGGGTCCTCCTTCGCGCCGCGCACCGAGCGCGTGGGGTACACCGTGGCCAGCGCCGCGCGGCGCACCCCGGGGATGAGCTGGAAGTGGCGCGCGCACGCGAGCACGCCCGCGCCCGTGTTGCCCGCGGACACCAGCGCCTGCGCCTCGCCCTCCGCGACGAGCCGGGCCGCCACCGCCACCGAGGCGTTGGGCTTGCGCGCCAGCGCCTCGCCGGGCTTCTCGTCCATGCCCACGAAGTCCGACGCGTGCTGGACGGAGATGCGCTCGCCGTTGTGCTTCGTCTCCGCGAGCGCGTTGTCGATGAGGGTGCGGTCCCCCACCAGCAACGCATGGATGTGCGGTGAGTCCAGGGAGAGCTGCGCGGCGCCGCGCACCACCTCCGCGGGCCCATGGTCCGTCCCCATCACGTCGAAGGCAATCGTCACGGGCTGCGGCTGCTTGACCACCATGGCCTCCATCTTACGACCTTTGTTGGGCCCTCGCGCCTGCCATTCTTGCCTGCCCCACCAACGAGGCGGCCACCAGGGCTCCCACGACGAGCATTCCCGCCGCCGTGCCGTACGGCGCCCCGGGCCCCAAACGGGTGAAGAGCCACCCGCCCAGCGCCGGGCCCACGATTCTCCCCAGCGAGCCCGCCGCCTGGAAGCCCCCCAGGGCCGCGCCCAGCCGGTCCGCCGGCGCATGCAGCGACACCAGCGCGGACAGGCACGGGTTCGTCAGGGCCGAGCCCACCGCCAACAGCCCCATCACCGGGAAGAGCCACCCGTACGTGGGCGCCACCGGCAACAGCGCCAGCCCCATCGCCGTCACCGCGAAGCCCGCCAGGGCCACCTGCGCCTCCCGCCCCAAGC
>NZ_SRLW01000536.1:0-3139 GCF_006518215.1 Myxococcus sp. AB025B | reverse complement strand
GGGCCGGAGGGGGGCCTGGTGCACCGTCCGCTGCGCCACTGGTGTGATCTGGCGGAGGGGCTGGGCTGCCGGCTGCGCACGCCGCGCGGCGTGGATGCGACGCATGTGTCGCTGACCTTCGAGGCACTGGGCGCGGAGGCCTCGTGGCACGCGGGGAGCGCGAGGGCGGAGGCGGCGGTGCCCGCGGAGGAGCGGTATGGGGCGGACTCCGCCTTCGCGCGTGTGCGCAAGCTGGAGGACGCGGGCTTCCTGTTGCCGTGGCTGGAGGCGCTGGGGCGCGTGCGGCTGCCGGCGGGCGCGAGGGTGCTGGACCTGGGCGTCAATCGCGGGGACGAGCTGGACGCGTTCTCCTGGCTGGACGAGGTGCCCGACGTCTCCTTCGTGGGCGTGGACCACAGCGCCTCCGCGATTGCCCAGGCGCGCGCCCGCTTCCCGCACGCGCGTCACGCCTTCCACGTGGCGGACCTCAACGCGCTGCCCGCCGCGCTGGGGCGCTTCCACCTGGTGGTGTCCGTGGGCACGTTGCAGAGCCCCGGGGTGGATGACCACGCGTTGTTGCGGACGCTGGTCCAGGCGCATCTGGAGTCCGAGGCGACGCTCGTGCTCGGCTTTCCCAACTCGCGCTTCCGCGACGGCGAGGTCGTCCACGGTGCCCGCGTGCGCAACCTGCGCGAGTCGGACCTGTCCCTGCTCGTGAAGGACCTGTCGTTCTACCGCCGCTACCTGCACCAGCACGGCTTCCGCACGTTCCTCGGCGGGAAGTTCGACCTGCTGCTCACGGCGGTGCGCGGCGGGGCTCAGTCCTCCGACTGAACGTCCCCGGGCTGGACGCCCCAGTCCGCGAGCACCTGGGCCTCGTCCTCGGGGCTCCTGGTCTTCTTGAAGCGCGCGTCGGAGACGCCCTTGACGCGGCGCTCGCACGCGGCCCACGTGGCGTGGCGCTTCACGCTGCGGCCCACCTGGCTCAGGTACGAGTGCGCCTTGGCCGCGGGCTGTCGGGGCTTCTCCTCGGGGAGCGAGGTGTCCTCGGGGACGTCGTGGATGTCCACGTCGTACGTGGACAGCGCGCCTGAGTAGAGCCGCACACCCTTGCCGCGCGAGTAGCCCACGGCGATTTCATCGACCCGCTCGTTGCCGGGCACTCCCACGTGGCCGCGCACGTAGTGCCACTCGACGGCGGCGGCCTCGCCGGAGTGGGTCTGCTTGCGCTGGGCGAGCAGCGCCATCAGCCGCCTCCAATAAGGGGCGTTGGCCACCTCCTTGCCCTCGGCCGTCTTCCAGCCGCGCTTGCTCCAGCCGAACGCCCACTTGGTGATTCCCTGAATCACATAGGTGGAGTCGGTGTGGATGCGCAGCGGGCCCGCCGTGGCCTCCAGGTGGCGCAGCGCCATGCCCACGGCCGTGAGCTCCATCCGGTTGTTGGTGGTCTCCCGCTCGTGGCCGCCCAGCTCCGTCACCTGTCCGTCCGGCGTGGCGATGATGACGCCCCAGCCCCCGGGGCCCGGGTTGCCGGAGCAGGCTCCGTCGGTGAAGACGACCGTGGCGTGGCTCTTCATGCGGCGCACCCTAGGCGGCCTCGGGGCGGGGCGGCCAGGACGACTCGCGACACGGGCGTCCTCGGGCTGACATGAAAGTCGTGATTCCACCGGGAGCCCGAGTGGCTCCTCACCTGGAGGCGTGAGCGTGGTACGTGGCTTGCTCAGGCCGCGAGGGCTCGGGCGGGAGCGCCGGTGCCCGAGGGAAAGCCACCCACACCACCATGTCGACCGAGCAC
This sequence comes from Myxococcus sp. AB025B, assembly GCF_006518215.1. NCBI lineage: Bacteria > Pseudomonadati > Myxococcota > Myxococcia > Myxococcales > Myxococcaceae > Myxococcus > Myxococcus sp. AB025B. The sequence goes on along the minus strand of NZ_SRLW01000536.1, from coordinate 1,365 downwards.
TCCATGTCCTCCCAGAGCGATTCCAGGCCCGTCTCCTCGCGCGGCAGGGCGTGGGCCGCCAGGCTCGCGCTGCTGGTGGCGGCGGCCGCCTCGGTGGCCACGTCGCGCAGCGCGCCGAGCCCCCGCGTCGAGGAGTCGGCGCCGGGCGTGCTGCGGCTGACGGCGGACGTGCCCTCGGCCAGCGTGGTGTTGCCAGTGCGGCTGGCGGTGCCGAACGGCTCCACGCAGACGGTATGGGCGACGATGCGCGCGCCGCTCTCCGCCCGTTGGACGCACGACGAGGGGGGCTCACGGACGGCGCCCAGTCTCACGGCGACGCTGCGCTTCGGGCCCCATCCGCTCAAGCCGAGGACGCAGGAGCTGGGGGTGTCGGAGGGGGCGGCGGTGACGTTCGACGCGGAATCGGACGGGGATGTCTGCCGGCTCCAGCAGCCGTGCGAGTGGGACGCGACGCTCGACGTGGCGTTCGCGGAGGGCTCGCCGGTCCACGGCGTGGTGGAGGTGGAGTGGAAGATGGTGGGCGAGGTGAGCTTCGACGAGACGGTGGACGAGGAGCCTCGTGGGCTCGAGTTCACCGTGGGGCCTCGCTGACCGCGTGAGGACCTCGCGTGCCACCGCGTGCGTGCCGGGTGACACGCTGCTGCATCCGCTGGTGTTCTGCGCGGTGCTGGTGCTCGTGCTGAACGACCATGTGTTCAAGGCGCGCTGGCCGTCCTGGTGGACGGGCAAGCTGTCGGACGTGGCGGGGCTGTCGATGTTCCCGCTGCTCCTGCAGGGACTCTGGGAGCAGGCGCGGGGACGAAGCGCGCGGGACGGCTTCCGGCCGTCGCTCGCGGTGCTGACGGCGTGCGTGGTGCTGACGGGGTGCGTGTTCAGCGCCATCCAGGTCTGGGGGCCCGCGGCCGAGGCCTGGCGCTGGGGGCTCGGTGGGTTGCAGTGGCCCGTGCGAGCGGCGTGGGCGGTGCTCTCCAGTCGCGCGGTTCCCGCCGTGGCGCCGGTGGCGCACACGATGGACGTGACGGACCTGCTCGCGTTGCCGGCGCTGGGCGTCTCGTACTGGCTGGGGCGCAAGCGCTGCGCGAGTCACGAGCCCGCGCGACAGCCCGCCTGACTCGCGGGCCGCGGACGTCCCACGCGGCGACTTGGGGGGACGTGACCTTCGCGTTGAGTCGCGCTGGGTGCATGACGGGCTCATGCGACGTGGGCCGCAAGCCCACGCGCCATGCCGCTCCCGCTCAGACTCGACTTTCGCCCTTTTGGGATGGGATGCCCAAGCAGGGGTACGAGAGGAGAGAGGGCTGAGGGTAGGTAAAGAGCGGCCATCGAGACCAGCTGAGAGAGGTGTCGGGCAAGACACGCCTCTTC
>NZ_SRLW01000535.1:0-3149 GCF_006518215.1 Myxococcus sp. AB025B | reverse complement strand
CCACGGGGGGCAGGGCGGTGTACGCGTCGCGGGGGATGGAGGTGACCAGGTGCACCTGCTGGCGCGCGCGGGTGACGAGCACGTTGAGGCGCCGTCCACCGCCCGCGCTGCCGAGCGGCCCGAAGCGGCGGTAGAAGCGGCCCTGTCGGTCCGGGCCGTAGGTGGTGCTGATGATGAGGTGGTCGCGCTCGTCGCCCTGGACGTTCTCCAGGTTCTTCACGAAGAGGCCCTCGAAGGAGCCGGCACCCCGGCGGGTGCGCGCGGTGGCGAGTCGGGCGGAGAAGGTGGCGTCCTCGGCGGCGAGCTCGTCGAGCACATCGGTGATGGCGTCGCGCTGCGAGAGGTTGAAGCAGGCGATGCCGATGGACGGGGGCTCGGGCCGGGCGAGCAGCTCCTTCACGAGCTGGCCCACGGCGCGGGCCTCGACCTGGTTCACGCGCTTCTCATAGGTGCCGCCGACGGAGAGCAGGCGCAGGGCCGCGTGCGGCGCGCGGTGCGAGGGGTGGGCGGGGATGGCCTGGAGGCGCTTGTCGTAGAAGTGCTCGTTGCTGAAGGCGATGAGGTCCGCGTCGCGCGAGCGGTAGTGCACGTCGAGGTAGCACTGGTCGATGTCCAGGTTGAGGGCGGCGGAGAGCAGGTCCTCCACCTCGGACTGCTGCTCCTCGAAGAGGCCCTGTTCCGTCTCGGCCTCGGCGTCCTGCTGGCTCTGGACCACGGCGGACTCGAAGAAGCGCGTGGGTGGGAGCTGCTTCGGGTCTCCGGCGATGACGACGCGCCGGGCGCGCGTGAGCACGGGCAGGGCCTCCTCCAGTCGGCACTGCGAGGACTCGTCGAAGATGACGACGTCGAAGATGGGACGGCGCGGGAAGATTTGCGCCACCGTCTGGGGACTGGCCATCCACACGGGGCGGGCGTCGAAGAGCGGGTCTCCGCCGTCGATGTCCAGGCCGGTGGCGATGACCTGCCGCACGCGCATGGCGCGCTCTCCGCGCAGCATGAGGCGTCGGCGCAGCTCCGCGCCCTGGCTGTTGAGTCGACCGCCGTTGGCGGCGAGCAATCGCTCACGCTGGCGCTGCGTCCACCGGTGGAGGATGGCGTCGCGCACCAGGCCGCGCTTCTTCTCCTCGAGCACGCGGTAGCGCGCCTGGGTGGCCTGGGTGCGCTCGGCGTCGACGTGCTGGAGGGTGGAGTCCTCGCGCAGTCGCGAGGTCACCTCGGCCGCGAGCGTGGCCTTGAGCACCGCCGTCCAGCCCGTCTGGGCGTCCGCGCCCAGGCGCGCGAGCGACTCGACCGAGGTCGCCAACGCCGGGGGCATGCCCGACAGGAGTGAGCGCAGACGCAGCATTCCCTCCACCGTGGACAGTCGCGACTGGAGCGCGGTGGTGACGGGGGCGAGCAGGGTGCCGGCGCGCAGTTCGTGCACGCGGAGGGCGAGCCATTTGGAGGCGCACAGCCCTGTCTCGGCGAGCCGCTTCTCCAGCTTCGCCACGGCCGCGCCCCGGGCGGCGGAGCGTCGCAGCCCCGTCAGCAGCGCGGCGCGGGTCGCGGCGTCCGTCGTCAGCGCCCGTCGCACGGCGTCCCGGCACGAGGCGAGGTGCGGCGTCGAGTCCAGCGCACCGAGGACCTCGAAGAGCGCGGCGTGGGCGCGCAAATCTCGGGCGAGGGTCTCATCGGGCAGGCTCGCGGAGGTGGGGACGAGGGTGGCGCGGTGGAACTCGCCCAGGAGCGCGCGAGCGCGGGCGCCGGTAAGGAAGTGACGGACGCGCTCGGCGGTGGCCGCGCCCAGGGTGAGGCCGAACTGCTGGAGCACTTTTCGCGCGCCGGCCTTCCGGGCGAAGCAGAAGAACGCGTACCACTTGCGGGCGATGCCCAGGTACGCACCCAGCGTGGCGAGCGCGGTGGACAGCGCGCCCAGGGCCTGGGGCTGCTCGCGATGAATCAGCGCGAGCTCGGTGTCGAGCGGGCCCTCGGAGAGCACCTGGACTTGAGGAGAGAGGCTTTCGAGCTGGGCCTTCGCGGTCCGCACCGTGTCCGGTGAGGCCGTTGCCCAGCGCGCGAGGGACGCCGGGTTCGTGGTCTCCAGCACGGGGGCGAGCTGTTCGGCGAAGTGGGCGCGCGCGAGCCCCTCGGCTTCCGGCTCCGCGCCGAAGGCCGGGATGTCCAGAGAGGCGAGCGCGTCCGCGTCACGGGCCGCCTCGACGGTGGCGCCGAGTCGCTCGCGCCAGGTGGTGAGGGGCGTGGCGAGGTAGGTGGCCAGGTCGACACCCAGGGCTTCGCGCCAGGGGTTGTCCGGGTAGCCCTCCTTGAGGGCGCGCTCGAACACCTCGCGGGCCTCCCGCTCGCGAGCGGTGACGTCGGCGAGGCGCGCGGAGGCGAGTGACGCGGTGGCGGGCGTGAGCGCCTCGGGGGAATCGAGGGCGAGCCACTGGCCCACCAGCTCGTGGAAGGACGGGGCGGAGCCGTCCTCGGGTCGTGACGAGAGGGCGTGCTCGGCGGTGGTGAGCTCGTCGTGGAGCGTCTGGAGTTCCGTGTCCACGCGGGACAGCTCGCGAGGAACCGCGGCGTCGGTGCGGGTCTCCGCCAGCGTGTCGAGCTGCTCGCGGATGCCCATGTAGAGGTCGCGCTGGTCTCGCTGGGCGTCGTGCACGACGGCGCACAGGTTGCCGAGGCCCAGGTGGTCCAGGCGGTGCTTCACCACGTCGAGCGCGGTGCGCTTGTCGCAGACGAACAGCACCCGCTCACCCCGGGCGAGGTGGTCTCCGATGGCGTTGGCGATGGTCTGGGATTTTCCCGTGCCCGGAGGGCCGTGGATGACGAGCCCCCGGCGACTGCGCGCCAGGCGCACGGCGCGGGCCTGGCAGGGGTCGGCGATGGTGACGAGCCGCTCGTCCTCGGCGCGCTTGAGTCCCTCCAGGTTGCGCTCTCCGCCGCCTGGGTGGGCGGGCTGGTCGAGTGACACGTCCACGCGCAGGAAGCTCTCGATGGGGCCGGAGACGGGCTCGCCGTCCACGAGGGCGCGCATGTCGTCCACGAGGCTCTGGTTGGAGAGCGGGTACAGGCCGAGCACGGCGCTGGGGAGGATGGCGGCCTGCGTGGCGGCGTCCTCGTCCGGGCGGGGCACGGCGGACAGGGGCGTCTGGGCCGTGAAG
>NZ_SRLW01000534.1:0-3179 GCF_006518215.1 Myxococcus sp. AB025B | reverse complement strand
GGCTGGGGCTGCGATCACGCCTTTTTCGCGAGGGGGCGCGTGGGCACCTTCAGCGCACGGGACAACCCACCCAGGTGAAGCAAGGAGACGTCCTATGGCGCGCATCGCGTTCATCCTCGCCGACGACTTCGAGGATGCGGAGTTTCGTGTGCCCTATGACCGCGTGAAGAAGGCGGGGCACGAGGCGGTCATCATCGGCATCGAGGCGGGAAAGCCGGTGAAGGGGAAGAAGGGGGAGGAGGTCATCACGCCGGAGAAGGCCGTGAGGAACGTGTCCTCGCGGGAGTTCGACGCGCTGGTGATTCCTGGCGGTTATTCGCCGGACCACCTGCGCATGGACATCGACATGGTGGGCTTCGTGCGGGACTTCTTCCGGGCGGACAAGCCGCTGGCGGCCATCTGCCATGCGCCGTGGATGTTGGTGGAGGCGGACATCGCGGACGGGCGGACGCTCACCTCGTGGCCGTCGTTGAAGACGGACCTCATCAACGCGGGCGCGCGCTGGGTGGACCGTGAGGTGGTGGAGGACGGCAACGTCATCACCTCGCGCAACCCGGGGGACCTGCTGGCGTTCAGCGAGGCGCTGCTGCGTCAGGTGGAGCACGGGATTGCGCGGAGACTGGAGGCACCGCTCGCCCCCGAGGCCGCGTCGGAGCAGCCGCCGACGATGCACTGAGCAGGGGCACTCTCGTATCGGTCCTCTCCAGGGCTGCATGCTCATGGGCGAGCTCCCGCGAAGACAACGCGGGAGCAGCGCCCCCCCTCATGCTGCCGCGCATGTCGGTGCGCTCCCGCGAGAGAAGACGGAGTGCCCTCGTTCAAACGGGCCGCTGTTGCATGAATGCTCGCAACGACTCGGCACAGGCCGCGCAGCGCTCGCGGAAAGGGGCGCTGAGCGCGGGCTCCTGGGTGAGTTGCTCCCAGGAGGCGAGGGCCCGATGGGCGGCGTCAGGCCAGACGTCCAGCGTGGTCGCGTTGGGAGGCTGGGGTGTGTACTCGCGCTCGACGAGGTTCGTGCCCACGGGCGCGAACATCATCGGCAGCATGTCGTACGCGGGTGCGCGCCGGAACCGCTTCGGTCCTTCTGTGAAGAAGGCGAGGTTGCCGAAGTGTCGGTCGGTGTTGCCAATGAGTTGGCCGAAGACGTCGAGCCACCGCGCCTGGCGTGCGTCCTCCTCGGAGATGAAGCGGGCCTCGCACAGCTTCAGCGTGGCCTGGGTCCAGGTGCCGCGCACGCCGAGGTACTCATTGTCGATGGCGCCGAGTGAGAGCAGGCCGCGTCTGCCACGAATACCAACGCGGTCGAAGCGCTCGACTTCGAGGAAGCGATAGCCCTCCGCATCGAGCCAGCGTGTAGACGCCGCCGCGTGACCGGCGTCACGGAGGGCCTGGAGCGCGAGGTGCTCGGTGACGAGGAGGTCCTTCCATCGGGACACGGCCGCGCCTTCGTCATTGCCCGCGAACTTCACGATGACGTGCCGGTCCTTCACGCGCGTCGCGAACTTGAGATGCTCGCCTCCCACGGAGGAGCCAGGATGTCCCTGTCCCGAGGCCCGAGCGAGCCGGGGATAGTCGTCGGGAGTGGCGTGTGTATCGGGCGTCGCGAGATACCGGTCGAGTGATTCATCGCCGAGGATGAAATCTCCGACGCAGTCCTCGCCTCGCAGCGCGAGCGCGACCAGACAGTCATCATCGGTCCAGTCCGTCACACGCTGGGGCAGGGCGAGCTCGGGATATCGCAGGGAGAAGGTCCGACCGATGTAGCCCTGGGGACTCATGTCCGCCGCGAAGGGTGGCAGTCCCTCGAACAGCTCGGATTCCCCCTTCACGCGTTCGAGCCAGTGACGTCCCTCCGCGAGCAGGTGGAGATCTCCGTCCCGATGGATGGTACCTGTCTCGTCGATGCGATGGAGGCTCAGCCGCGTGCCGAGTGAAGGCAGTGAGCGTGTCCGCGCATAGCGCGTCGCGGGGCCTTTCCCCATGCGGCACAGCCGGTCTCCCGCGGCCGCGAGCAAGCGTGTCACCGTGGGCCGAGAGACCTGGAGCCACGTGGCGAGCTCGCTCGCCTGTGCCTCACCGCGACGGCCGAGCACCGCGAGAAGCTGTTCCACCGTGGCCATGCCCGTGCCTCCGCATACTCCCGAAGTCCTCCTCCGTGAGCAGAAGAGTGATTCAATTCTTGAGCAGAACACAGGACGCGCGCGCGCCGCGTTCTGAGGCTTCCATCTCTTTGGAATCACGATGGAAAATGAACGGGCCGGCCCGCGATGGATGCGGAGCCGGCCCGTGGGATGAATCGATTGATGTCCGTGGCTCAGTGGTCGCCGTACCGCTTCTCACCGGCCTCCACGCGCAGGGCCAGGCGGTTGCCGCGCGGGGGCAGGGGGCAGGTGGCGAAGCGGGTGAACGCGCAGGGCGGGTTGTAGGCGCGGTTGAAGTCGAGCACCACCTGGCCGTCCTTCGGCATGTCCGCGTACAGGAAGCGGCCCGCGCCGTACGTCGAATCGCGGTTGGTCTCGTCCGCGAAGATGACGAAGAGCTGGTTGGAGCCGTCCTCCACCGGCGTCAGGCGGTACTCCTTGCCCGCCACCGTGAAGACGAGCGTGCCCGGGGCCTTCATCTCCTCCGTGGTGCCCAGCACGTTGGGGACCTGGAGCATGCGCGGCGTCTCGGCGGGCTCGAAGCGAGCGGTGACGCGCCAGGCGTTGCTCGCGGGGTACGTGGGGATGCCGTGGAACCCGGTGCGCGCGGGCGACTGCGAGTCCTTCACCCGTACGCCCACCTTGTCGCCGCGCTGGATGACGTGGAAGTTGAGGCTGCCGAGCTTCAGCACATCCGGCGAGCCCTGCTCGTCCGTCTTCAGCGCGCCGCCGGTGAAGGGCTCACCGTTGCGCGTGAACCGCACGCCCTTCTCGGGCTGGAAGGAGACCTCCTTCCCCTTGCGCGTGAAGGTGCCGAGCTTCGGCGGCGTGCCGTCCGGGAAGTCCAGCTTGTTGTCCGGCGCGGAGCCGGCGGTCTGCGCGCCCTCCTCCAGCCAGAAGAGCCCCACGAGGGACAGCCAGCCGTCCTCGGACTGGAGTCGCTGGAGGCGCTGCTCGTGCCACGTGCGGGTGGCGGCGGTGAGGTCTTCGGGCGTCGAGGGAGCGGACACGCTGTCTCTTATACCCATCTGACGCTGC
>NZ_SRLW01000533.1:0-3224 GCF_006518215.1 Myxococcus sp. AB025B | reverse complement strand
AAAGACAGTATCCGCGTGCGGTGAAAATCAAGATGAGCAGCTACCCACGGAAACGCCCTCGCCCGGTCCGTCGAGCACGCTCCCTCGGCCCCCTACGTCGCGTCCGTCCCTAAAGTGAACGGCATTGGGGCTAGGGGAATGATGACTTCGGCGGGGTGTGTGGGACGGCGTCGAGCATCTCGCTGAGGCTTCTGTCCTCGGGGGCATACACCATCGTCGCGGGTTGCTATGGCAGCACGAGCTGCAGCGGAGTGGTCTCGTTCAGATACTGAGCCTGGGATGTGAGCAGCGGCCGGGAGGCGCTCTTGGGTGTTGGTGCCTCCTGATGCCGGGATTCCAGTCACAATCGATTGCTAAAGACACACGCTCATGAGTCGTGCCCTGTTGCGTCATCGAAACAGGGCGCACCGGGCGTCCGGACCGACCCGGGGTCTTTCCCGTGGGAAGAAGATAGAGTTGCGTCCATGGACAGGGTCGCCCTCTTCTTCTGGCTGTGGGTGCTGTTCCTCGCAGTCAACGTGATGTGGGCGTTGGCGCAGGCGGTGGTGGCGAGCGCCCTCGGGGCTCGGCCCCTCGTGGTTCGCATCGGCTATGGGCCCCAGTTGGTGGCGTGGCGCATGGCGGGCATCGGCTGGAGCCTGCATCCCATCACCCTGGGCAGCTCCGCGTCGTTCGTGCCAGAAGCCGAGGAAGGCTCCACGGAGCCGCTCAAGAGCCGGCTGCTCAAGCTGCCACCCCCGCTGCACGCACTGGCCCTGGCGGTGCCCTGGTACGTGCAGATTGGCGTCGCCATGGCGTGCCTGGGGCCCGCGGAGGGCTTCCATCAATTCACCGAGGGCTTCCCCGCCGTGTTCAACCTCTCCGCGCTGCCGGGCCGCGTGGAGCGCTTCGTCGGCCTGCTCCGTGAAGGAGAGCTGGTCCGGGCCTGGGGCATCATGAGCGCGCGGATGGCGTCCCTGAACCTGCTCCCCATCCCCTCCCTGGCGGGCGGCTACCTGATGCTGTTGCCCTGGCGTGATAGGTCGCCGACGCCGAAGTGGGTCCGCCCGATCGCCGCCGTCCTGCTCGCCCTCTCGCTCCTCTGGGCCGTGTGGGTCGCGTCCCTCTTCGTCAGGGCCATCCTCTAGACGCCTGTCGCCAGAAGCCAGGTCCTGCTCGCCGCGAATCCGTCCCGGGCCGTTCAGGACCTCGCCCAGCAGCGCGTCAGGCGCGACGCACGGGTGAGCCCCTCATCCGTCGTCCCCGCCGCCCGTCACCGACGTGCTTCGACGAGGACGTCACGCCCCGGAGTCACTCATGGCCTTTGACATCCTCTTCGACATGGAGACGAGCGACCCCGACGACGCGCTCACCCTCTGCCTGTTGGCCACGCACCCCGCCGTCACCCTGCGGGCGGTGACCGTGACGCCGGGCACGCTCGCCCAGGTGGGAATGGTGAGGCACCTGCTCGCGCGGGCTGGCCGGAGTGACGTGCCCGTGGGCGCGCGCAATCCGGAGTCGCAGAAGGAGAGCCTCTCCGCCTTCCACACGAAGTGGCTGGGACCGCTGGCTCTCGCCGCGCCGGATGCCCTGGCGCACGAGGTGCTGGCTCGCACGCTCGGGCGGTATCCCCAGGCGACGCTGTTGACGGGCGCGCCGCTCCAGAACCTGCGGCTGCTCCTGGAGCACCACCCGGATGTCCACCTGCACCGGTGGGTGGCGCAGGGCGGCTTCGCGGGCGACAACGTGGTCCCTCCGGAGCACCGGCTGCCCAAGTTCGCGGGCCTGCGCACCTGCCCGACCTTCAACTTCAACGGAGACCCCAAGGGCGCGCTGCTGGCCCTGTCCTCGGACCGGGTGGGGCGCCGAGAGCTGGTGTCCAAGAACGTCACCCATGGCGTGGCCTACGACGGCGCCTTCCACGAGCGCGTGAGGCCCCACGCCTCCGCGACCCCCGGGCTGGCGCTCATCTTCGAGGCCATGGAGCGCTACCTGGCGCAGCGGCCCGAAGGCAAGCTCCTGCACGACCCCCTCGCCGCGTGCGCGGCCATCGACCCCGGAATCGTCACCTGGGCACAGGTGGAGGTGGTGCGCGAGCGCGGGGAGTGGGGCTCCGAGCTGGCACAAGGCACCCGGACCTTCATCTCGGTGGCCATGGACCCCGAGCGCTTCTTCCGGACCTTCGTGGGACTCGGCCAGCCGCCCGCTCCCCGCTGAAGCCCCGTGCCATTCGTTGTCACCCTCGGACCTCCCGGCCACGGCCGAGAGGTCCCATGCGTCTGCCGCGGTGAAGGCTCAGCAGTGCTTCCTGATGAGCGCCTGACAATGCTTGATGGCCTGGGCGATGGTGCAGCCGGTGGCCGTGCAATGCGGCCGCCCCGTATCCGGGTGCCGGCAATAGTTGAGCACCACCCAGCAGGCGAGACTGTCCTCGTCCACACTCACGTTGGCGGCATCGACATCCGGCGCCTCCTCCCCGGGCCCGGCCGACCGCTGCTCGATGACCAGCTCGCGGCCATCCTCCGTGGTCATCACCTGTCCGGTCTCCGGCAGGTTCGCCTCCTCGGTGCCACAGCCGACGAGCGACAGTGTTGCCAGGAACATTCCCAGGAGCAGCTTCTTCATGGTCATGCCTTTCTTTGGACGTGAGACGCCAGCGGGCGCCGCCAGACTCTCGGGTAAATCCAGCACTCCATGTCTAAGGCACGAAATAGATGAACACAAACGTGTCGGCCCGAACGGCGGGCATCAGACAATCGGGCTGTGGCATTCTGGTGAGATGTTCCGGGGAACTCGGGCGGGGCCCCGCTGTCTGCGGGGGCTACCTGCGGGGAGGCGATGTCTGTGTTTCGCGAGGTCTTACTGCTTGCGCGTGGCCACGGCGAGCGCGGTGGGAATCAGCTCGCGCATCAGGGCCGCGAACTTGCGCAGTCTCGCGGGATGGAACCGCGCGGCGGGGTAGAGCAGGTACATCGGCAGGGCGGCGGCCTGCCACTCCGGCACCAGGTGGACGAGCCGGCCCTTCACGATGTCCTCGTGCAGCACCCAGGCGGACGCCACGCAGATGCCGAGCCCCTTCAGCGCCGCGCTCCGCAATGCGTAAAGACTGTCGGTGCTCAGGCGCGGCTGGAAGACGATGGGCTGGGCCTCACCCGTGGCCACGTGGGTCAATGACAGCTCGTTGCGATAGAAGGTGCGCAGCGAGAGCCAGGGCAGTCGCGCCAGCTCGTCGGGGTGGGTGGGCC
>NZ_SRLW01000532.1:0-3249 GCF_006518215.1 Myxococcus sp. AB025B | reverse complement strand
GATGGGGGCGGCGGGAACGGGGGGCACGACGCCGAAGGCGGGCAGGGGATCCGGTCGCAGGGCCACCGAGCGCACGTGGGTGCCCGCGCCCATGCGCGTCGTGTAGAAGGCGCGCTCCGCGCTGAGTCGCTGCGCATCCACGTTGCCGCCCGCGAGCGGCGCCCCGCCCCAGGCCGCCGGTGCGTTGGCGCCAGGGTTCCAGGCGATGTGTGTCACCCAGACGTTGGCGGGCCCGTTGGCGCCCGCGGGCGTGGCGACGCAGAACGTGCAGCCGCTGAACATGGCCGTGAAGAAGAACCGGACGTTCGGGTCATTCAGATGGAGCTCGTTCGCTCCAGCGGTCGCCCAGGGCAACCAATAGGCCTGGTACTGACGGGTCATCCATCCCACCGGGTTCGCGACCCGGGCGAGCCCGACCTTCATCACCTGCAGCGCCGCGTAGTTGGCGGCCGGGTTGTCGAAGGCCAGACCGGCGGGCGCCGCGGCCCCCAGGGCCATGTCGAAGGTCTGCCCCGCGGGGATGTTGCCGGCGAAGGCGCCCGCGACGAAGTCGAACGTGAGCACCATGGGCTCCGGGCGCGCATAGACGTTGTTGCCAGCCCAGTTGCCTTGCCCCAGGTCCATCACGCAATGGCACGTGGGACAGGGCTGCGCCGGAAGCGTGACCAGGATGAACCGGTTCAAGAAGGCCATCGGGTCTGCGTTGAACCTCTTGTTGAGTCCGTGCATGCGGCCGTACCTCCGAAGGGGTGGAGGCGCGGGTCGTGCAATGCGTGAACCAGCCCTGCGTCGGAGGGTGTGGGGTGGGTGATGCGCCGCGTGGTGGCGCGCAGGCGCGTCCTCTGTGAACGCGCCTTCGTCCAGGCAAGACGCCGCGGCGTCGCCCCGTCCCCGGGCTCAGGCGGACTTCTTCTGCTCGGCGTCGTCCTGTTCGAACAGGCGCTCCAGCTCCTCGCGGGCGCGGGCGGCGGCCTCCACCAGTCTGGCCTCGTCGCGGTGGAAGCGGGCCGTCTCGCGCAGGAGCTTCTCGTCGTGCTCTCGCAGGCGCTCCATGACGCGGTGGCTCTCGGAGAAGGTGAGCCCCATCGTCTGGAGGATGTCGCCGCCCAGCTCCATGCTGCCGGCGAAGGTCTCCCGCATGACGTGCTCGATGCCCAGGTCCAGCAGCTGGTACGCGTGCACGCGGTTTCGGGCGCGCGCGAAGATGACCAGGTGGGGGAAGTGCTCCTTCACCGTCTTCGCGGTGCGCAGGGACGCCTCCAGGTCGTCGATGGCGAGCACGAAGACGCGGGCCTTGTCGGCGCGGGCGGCGCGCAGCAGGTCCAGCCGGGACGCGTCGCCGTAGAACACCTGGCTGCCGAAGCGCTTCATGAAGTCGATGTGCTCGGGGCTCGCGTCGATGGCGGTGAACCCGATGCGCTTGGCGCGCAGGAGCCGGCCCACCACCTGACCCACGCGGCCGAAGCCGGCGATGATGACGGGGTGGTCCTCCTGGGGCGCCACGTCGAACTCGCGCGTCTGGGCCTTCTTCTGGAAGCGGGGGCGGACGTAGCGCTCGTAGGCCGCGTAGAGCACGGGGGTGGTGGCCATGGACAGGCCCACGACGACGACGAGCAGGTCCGCCTCCTGGGCGCTCATGACGTGGAAGGACACGGCGAGCGCGAAGAGGACGAAGGCGAACTCGCCGCCCTGGGAGATGACCACGCCCAGGCTGAGCGACGGCTCGTTCTGCTTGAGGCTGAAGCGGCCCAGGCCGTAGAGCACGGCGCCCTTGAGGGCCACCAGCCCCAGGACGAGGGCGGTGATGAGCACGGGCTGCTCGACGATGAGGCGCAGGTTGACGCTCATGCCCACGGCGATGAAGAACAGGCCGAGCAGCAGGCCCTTGAAGGGCTCGATGTCGGCCTCCAGCTCGTGGCGGTACTCGGACTCGGACAGGAGCACGCCGGCCAGGAACGCGCCGAGCGCCATGGACAGGCCCACGGCGTGGAGCAGGGCGGCGGTGCCCACGACGACGAGCAGCGCGGTGGCGGTGAACAGCTCCTGGCTGTGGAACGAGGCCACGGCGCGGAAGAGGGGGCGCAAGAGGAAGCGGCCCGCGAGCACCACGCCCGTGAGCACGGCCACGACCTTGAGGCCGGTGAGCCAGCCGGGCTCGGGTGACGCGGTGCTCGCCTGGCCCAGCAGGGGCAGCAGCGCGAGCAGCGGGATGACGGCCAGGTCCTGGAACAGGAGGATGCCGAAGGCGAGGCGTCCGTAGCCGGTGGTGAGCTGGTTGCGCTCGGCGAGCAGCTGCAGGGCGAAGGCGGTGGAGGACAGCGACAGGCCGAAGCCCGCGATGATGGACGCGCCGGGGGACAGGCCGAACAGCCAGCAGACGCTCGCGAGCAGGGCGCCGGTGACGACGACCTGGGCGCCGCCCACGCCGAAGACGGAGTGGCGAAGGTTCCACAGGCGCGAGGGTTGCAGCTCCAGGCCGATGACGAACAGCAGCAGCACCACGCCCAGCTCGGAGAAGTGGAGCACGTTCTGCACGTCGCCGATGAGCTTCGCGCCCGAGGGGCCGATGACGGCGCCCGCGACGAGGTAGCCCAGCACCGAGCCCAGGCCGAGCCGTTTGAACAGCGGGACGGACACCACCGCGGCCGCCAGGAACACCAGCGCCTGATGCAGGAAGGACATGAACCGGCTTCCTGGCACGGACGCCAGGGATGAGCAATCACAGCCACGGCGCCGCGCCGATTTCGACGACAAAGCATCGGCGCCCCGGCCGGGTCCAGCGCACGCGCGCCTACTCGTCCTCCTGCTGCCCGAAGAGCAGGCGCAACAGCGGCAGGTCCTCCGCGTGGCCGAAGACATACACGTGGTCACCGGGCTGGAACACGGTGTCGCCCTTGGGCGCGAGCAGCTCCTGCCCACGCACCAGCAGCATCGCGGCCGAGCCCGGCGGGAAGGGCAGGTCCGCCAGCCGCTCGCCCGCCACCGCCGACGCCTTGTCGATGTAGAACGAGCTCAGCTCCCCCTTGAGCAGCTGCGTGGACGCAATCTCCAGCACCGCCTGGGGCGGCTCGGGCACGTTGGCCGCCAGGCCCAGCTTCTTCGTCACCCACGGCACCGTCGCCCCGGGGATGAGCCCGTTCACCACCACGATGAAGAACACGATGTTGAAGATGTCCCGCGAGCCCGGCGCGTTCGCCAGCACCGGGAACGTCGCCAGGATGATGGGCACCGCGCCCCTCAACCCCACCC
>NZ_SRLW01000531.1:0-3276 GCF_006518215.1 Myxococcus sp. AB025B | reverse complement strand
GCCCCAGTCCCCCGAGCCCCCAAATGGCTGCCTTCATGAAGTGCCTCCTGTTGGGTTGTCGATAAGTCCCATCGGGAGAACCTGAATGCGGACATGGCGCGATGCAGCAACCACGGGACGTCCGAGCCGGGCCCCGTGAGCACGGCCCCCTCGCGTGAGGGCCACGAGTGCCTGGGTGGCCCACGCGAGCGTGTGCGGGAAGGTGCCCGCATGGCCGGGCGTGCACACCTTGAGCGGGCAGACGGACCGAATCCCTTCAAGGAGCGCCGCAAGAATGCCCACGCAGCAGCCGCCGATCCCCGGGACTCCGCACCCGACGCCCCTGCCTCCCGAGCCCGAGCCCAACGCGCCGGTCAAGGAGCCGGACCCTCGGCAGCCCCAGCAGGAGCCGCCCTTCCGGCAGCCTCCCGCCAAGGAGCCGCCGGGCAAGCAGCCGCCGGAGATCGAGCCTCCCCTGCCGCCTGACATCTCACCGCCGGGGATTCGAGACCCGCCGCCTCCCGGGCAGCCGGGCAAGCCGAACATCGTCGCGTAGAGATGCTCACGGCGACCACGGGTCGCCCGCGCGCACGTCCGATGCGCGCTGGGCGATGGCCGGCAGCGCTCGTCAGTGAGGCACGTACGGCTCGGACACACGCTCGAACGAAACGCCCAGATTCCCCACGGCTTCGAGGGCGAGCTTGATGTCCTCCGAAACAATGAGCGCGGTCTTGAACCTCTTCGGCCGAAAGACCTGCGCGCTCTCCGTCTTCGAGGAGTCGAGTCGCAGTCCGTAGACCCAACGGTATTCCCCCTTGAACTCGGGGAACGTTCCGTCTGGGTAGTGCCGCACCTCCTCGCATCGGGCTTCGTCGATGCAATCGACCACCTTGATTGCGTTCACGACGAAGTACGGTTCGACCTCGCCCTCGATGGACACAGGAAAGAGCTGCACGTCGCCGGGCGCGAGAGTCCTGAAGACGTTCGCAACGCCTTCGCTGACGATGGGGGCCTTCTCGATGACAGAGAACACGAACGCACGCTTCTTCCCGGGATGGGAGATGCGTGCCGCGAGGGCGCCCAGGTCTGGAAGGACACGCCCGTCCGCGAACATCCAAGGTTCGTCAAAGGACTCCCCCGAATCCCGTGTCGGCGTTTCGATGAGCCACTGGGGAACATCCTCCATTTCAACCTGATAGAGCGGACGCATCATCTCATTCTCCGGTCTTCACGATGAGCCGCCGCAACGCGGAGCCCGGCGTCATGAGTTCATCGGCAATCGTCGCAAGCTCCTCCATCAGATTGGCACGACAGGTTTCTGTCTTCCTGCATCGGCTCACGGAGTCTTGCAGCCGACTCGTCACCCGCTTGTGATACAGCTCGGGATGAGGTCCCTCGTGCCCATTGAGGCGCACCTTGTTTGCAGCGTCCTCAAGCGACATCCCTGCCTTCTCGAAAATCTTCAGGCAGATGGGCGTCCACGGACCGCCTGTCACATCCGACGTCGGGTTCTTGTTCGTGCAGATGTGATGAACAGGCCCCACGTCATCGCCAGGAAAACGCCCGTCTGAGTACATCGCCAGGGCGGCAACGGCTCCGGGCGTCAGCGCGACGTTCAGCACTCCGGCAGCAGGCAGCGCGATGGAAGTCACGCCGCCCCCCATCGCCGCTCCGAGTGGGAAGCCCGCCTCGGCCTGGGCTCGGAGCGCGGCCTGGGGGAAACCAGGGAGCCTCGGCCCCTGGGACGCCATCGCGCTCCTTCCCCCCAGGGCCGTCACCACGAAGAGCACCAAGATACGAGCGCCGTTCGTCCCAAGCACCCTTCCAAAGCGATGACCGATGTCCTGCAGTTCGATGACACTCGTCGCGCGCCCTGAGTCGTCCCACAAATCGGCGAAACCGCGCCCTAGCTCCCAGACCGGAACAATCCCTAGATAGGCCACCATCGCCGCCGTCAATGCGACCGCGAGGACCTTCGTGACTGGCTCGGGCAGGGCCAACGTGAGGAGCACCGTCAGCGCGGCCGAGGTCACCATCGCCTTGAGCACCGTGGGGTTCAGCACCTTCCCAATCTCCGCTTCGACACTCTCCCAGATGGTATCGAGCGCGAAGGACAACGCCATCAACGTTCTGTCCCGGCGCGAGAACGTCAGACCGGTTCCGCCCACCAGCGACAAGCACTCGTCGCCGTCAGGGCAGATGCGCGAGGCCAAGGACTCTGGGGACACCCCAGTCCCAGCATCCGCGAGCCCCTTGGAGGTTGCGAGCAGAGTCCTGGACCGAACCCACCCTCGCTCGTCGGCTGCATCGGCTTCGCGAAAGGCGACGTCCATCCGCAAGTCGAGGATGAGCCGGGAGAGGGCTGACTTGAACTCCGCCTCGCTCACCTCGATCGGAGCAACGTCCCTGGAATCATGGACCACCTGCCTGCCGCCTCCAACATCGACGTGGACGGCACGGGACGTCGCACACCCTCCCGCCATTAGCAATAACGAGACAACCCACACCCATCGCATAGAGCCCCACGAAGCAGAAGCCTCCTGAAGTACAGGAGGCAGCTCATCCTCGCTTTCGGACTATTCTCGTTCAATGACTGACTCCAGACATGTCACCTGAGGGTTCTTCGGCCGAGAGGCATGCTCTCCGTTGATGTGCCAGGTCAGCGCATCGCGTCCATATGCGGTCGCTCGTCCACCGTCTCACCTTCCTGCCATGCCCCTGCATGGAGGTGTCCCCATCACCCCGCCCCCTTGCCCACCAGACGACGAGGGCACCCGTCCCTGGGCCTCGGTGCACGGCGCGCCCCTGGATTCCAGGTAGGCTCGCGCGGCCCACGCCCCCATGCACGAGTTCCCCTCACGCAGTCAGATGCTCCTGGCCGCCTTCACCGCCGCCGCGCTCGCCGCCCTCATCGAATGGGCCTGGACCAGCGCGGACGCGGCCAATCCCCTGCCCCGCATCCTCGCCACCTCCGCGCTCGTCCTCACCTGCGCGGGCGTCCCCGCCCTCCTCCTCGCCCACGCCCGCGAGCGCACCCGCCGGGAACGCGACGCAGCCCTGCGCAGCGCCGGTGACTCCAGCGCCCTGCGCGACGCCCTCATGGACGTCACCCCCGTGGGCTTCGCCTTCTTCGACCGCAACCTGCGCTACATCCACGTCAACACCGCGCTCGCCGCCATGAACGGCCTGCCCGCCGGTGGACACCTGGGCCGCCACGTCACCGAGGTCATGCCCGAGCTGGGCCGACTCCTCGCCCCACGCCTCGAGCGCGCCCTCGGCACCGACGCCCCCGTCCAG
>NZ_SRLW01000530.1:0-3352 GCF_006518215.1 Myxococcus sp. AB025B | reverse complement strand
CAACACGAGAGGCCGCCTTCCCCCTGAGAAGACGGCCCCTCGACCCCCGACAACTCCTGAGTGACTCAGTGCCCTTCCGCCCCCGTCGCGCCGGCGGGGATGGCCGGGGCCTCCCGCTCCTCGCCGCGCAGCGCGAGCTTCCGGATGACGATGTAGAAGATGGGCGTCAGCACCAGGCCGAACAGCGTCACGCCGAGCATGCCCGCGAACACCGCCACGCCCATCGCCTGACGCATCTCCGCACCCGCCCCCGTCGCCACCGCCAGCGGCACCACGCCCATGATGAATGCGATGGACGTCATCAGGATGGGCCGCAGCCGCAGCCGGCACGCCTCCAGCGCCGCCTGCACCACCCCCATCCCCTCATCCTCCTGCGCCCGGGCGAACTCGACGATGAGGATGGCGTTCTTCGCCGCGAGCCCCACCAGCACCACCAGGCCAATCTGCGTGAAGATGTTGTTGTCCCCACCCACCAGCCACACCCCGGCAATCGCGCTGAGCAACGCCAGCGGCACCGTGAGCAGCACCGCCAGCGGCAGTGACCAGCTGTTGTACTGCGCCGCCAGGATGAGGAACGCCAACAGGATGGCCAGCGGGAAGACGAACAGGCCCTCCTTGCCCGCGAGCTTCTCCTGGTACGTCAGGTCGGTCCACTCGAAGCTCATGCCGGCGGGGAGCGTCTCAGCCGCCAGTCGCTCCATCGCCGCCACCGCCTGTCCCGTGCTCACACCCGGCGCTGCCGCCCCGTTGATGTCCGCGGAGGGATAGCCGTTGTAGCGCAGCACCTGGTCCGGCCCGAACGAGGGCGTCACGTCCACCAGCGAGGCCAGCGGCACCATGCCGCCCTGCGGATTGCGCACCTGCAGCCGGCCGATGTCCTCCGGCTCCATGCGGTGCTTCGCGTCCGCCTGCACGTTCACCTGGTACGTCCGACCAAAGCGGTTGAAGTCGTTCACGTACAGCGAGCCCAGGTGAATCTGGAGCGTCTCGAAGACCGAGCCCAGGGGCACGCCCTGCTGCTTCGCCTTCACCCGGTCCACCTCCGCGTGGAGCTGCGGCACGTTGATT
Source organism: Myxococcus sp. AB025B (assembly GCF_006518215.1). NCBI lineage: Bacteria > Pseudomonadati > Myxococcota > Myxococcia > Myxococcales > Myxococcaceae > Myxococcus > Myxococcus sp. AB025B. The sequence continues at coordinate 2,284 of NZ_SRLW01000530.1, read as the reverse complement.
TCAAACCCCGACATCAACCCCGTCACCTGCGGGTCCGTGGACGCACGCTGCACCAGGGCCTGCGTGGCCTCGTACAGCGCCTGCGAGCCCAGCCCCGCCCGGTCCTCCACCTGGAGCTTGAAGCCCGCTGTCGAACCCATTCCCGGCACCGGCGGCGGCGGGAAGATGGCCGCGAAGCCCTCCTGCACGCCCATGAACTTCCCCTGGAGCTTCCCCGCGATGGCCCCGGCCGACAGCTCCGGCGACTGGCGCTTCTCGAAGTCGTCCAGGATGGCGAACACGACGGCCGAGTTGGGCGAGTTGACGAAGCCGTTGATGGAGATGCCCGAGAAGGCCACCACGTTGGCCACGCCCTTCTCCGCCAGCATCAGGTCCGACATCTTCTTCACCACCGCGTCCGTCCGCTCCAGCGACGACGCGGGGGGCAGCTGCGCCAGGCCCACCAGGTAGTACTTGTCCTGCATCGGCACGAAGCCCGCGGGCACCTTCGCGAAGCCCAGCCACGTCAGCACCAGCAGCCCGCCGTACACCACGAGCGCCATTCCGCTGACGCGCACCACCCTGCGCACCAGGGACACGTAGCCCGAGGATGCCCGGTCGAAGAAGCGGTTGAACGGCCCGAACAGCCACCCGCCGAACGCCTTCTCCATGAAGCGCGTCAGGCCATCCTTCGGACCGTGGTGACCGCGCAGCAGCACACCCGCGAGCGCCGGGCTGAGCGTGAGCGAGTTGAACGCCGAGAGGATGGTCGAGATGGCGATGGTCAGCGCGAACTGCCGGTAGAACTGTCCCGTCAAACCACCCAGGAACGCAGTGGGGACGAACACCGCCGACAGCACGGACGTAATCGCGATGATGGGACCGGTCACCTCCGTCATCGCCCTGCGGGCCGCCTCCTTCGGACTCACGCCCTGCGCGATGTGCCGCTCCACGTTCTCCACGACGACGATGGCGTCATCCACCACGATGCCGATGGAGAGCACCAGGCCGAAGAGCGACAGCGTGTTGAGCGAGAAGCCCAGCATCTGCATGATCGCCGCTGTTCCCACCAGCGACACGGGCACCGCCGCCAGCGGGATGATGGAGGCGCGCCACGTCTGGAGGAACAGCAGCACCACCAACACCACCAGCACCACCGCCTCCAGCAGCGTCGTCACCACGTTGCGGATGGACGCGCGCACGAAGAGCGTCGGGTCGTAGGCAATCTTGTACTCCATGCCCTGGGGGAAGGCCTCCTTCAGCTCCGTCATCCGCGCGCGGATGCCCGCGGACACGTCCAGCGCGTTGGAGCCGGACGCCTGGCTGATGCCGATGGCCACCGCCGACTTCCCATCCAGTCGCGCTCGCACGGAGTAGGAGCTCGCACCCAGCTCCACGCGGGCCACGTCCCGCAGGCGCGTCACCTGCCCCTCCTCGCCCACCTTGACCACGATGTCGCGGAACTGCTCCTCCTCCGTGAGCCGGCCCTGCGTGGTGACGGTGAGCTGGAACGCGGACCGCTCGTCCGGCTGCTGGCCGATGACACCCGCGGCCACCTGCACGTTCTGCTCGCGGATGGCGGCCACCACGTCGCTCGCGGTGAGGCCCCTCGCGGCGAGCAACCGCGGGTCCAGCCAGACGCGCATGCTGTACTCACCCGCGCCCAGCACATTCACACTGCCCACGCCGGGAACGCGCTGGAGCACGTCCCGCACCTGGAGCACCGCGTAGTTGGAGAGGAAGAGCGGGTCCTGCTTCCCCTCCGGGGACACCAGGTGCACCACCATCAGCAGGTCCGGGCTCGACTTCTCCGTGAGCACGCCCAGCCGCTGCACCTCCGCCGGCAATCGCGGAATCGCGCGCGCCACCCGGTTCTGCACCTGCACCTGCGCGGTGTCCGGGTTGACGCCCATTCCGAAGGTGATCGTCACCGCCACCCGGCCGTCGCTCGTCGCCTGCGAGGACATGTAGAGCATGCCCTCCACGCCATTGATTTCCTGCTCCAGCGGCGCGGCCACCGTCTCCGCGATGACCGCCGGGTCCGCGCCGGGATAGGCCGCGCGCACCACCACCGTGGGCGGAGACACGGCCGGGTACTCGCTCAACGGCAGTTGGAACAACGACAGACCGCCACCAATCAGGAGCAGCACCGACAACACGGCCGCGAAGATGGGCCGGTCGACGAAGAAGTGCGCGAACTTCACGGCCGCGCCCCCTCGGCGTGCTCGGAGTCGGCCATGGCGACCAGCGTGGGCGCCACCGCCATCCCCGGCCTCGCCAGGCCCTTGAGCACCACCTTCTCACC
>NZ_SRLW01000052.1:0-41625 GCF_006518215.1 Myxococcus sp. AB025B | reverse complement strand
GAGAGCGCCTCCGCCGAGGAGCCGCTGCTCAAGCCCCTGTCGGACCGCGAGCGCGAAATCCTCCAGCTCATCGCCAAGGGCGTCTCCAACAGCGAGGCCGCCCGGCTCCTCAGCCTCAGCAAGGCCACCATCCGCACGCACCTGGAGCACATCTACCGGAAGCTCGAGGTGACCAACCGCGTCGAGGCCGTCACCGAGGGCATCCGCAAGGGCCTCATCTCCGTCTGAGCCGTCGCGAATCCACCGTGGCCCGTGGCCCGGAGTGGCGCGAAGCGCGCCGCGCCGGGCCTTCGTGCGTCAGGGCCTCGTCGAACCCGCGGCCTCGATGACCAGGTCCGCGTAGCGGTTCACCGGGTCATCGGGCGAGGTGCCGTCGCGGAAGTAGAACGTGTGGTCATCCCACGCGTCGGGCCGGGCGTCGTTGGCGAACATCCACAGCGCGCCGCCGCCCACGCCCACGCCGCGCATGCACTCCAGCCAGCCACGATACAGCGCGCGACGCTGGGACAAATCCAAGTCCCCCGCGTTGCGCAGGCCCAGCTCCCCCACCAGCAGCGGCTTGCCCAGGCCGTGCGCGATGGCCGCGTGCTCGCGAATCCACCGGGCCCCCGCCTCCGCCGTGCCCGCGCCATCCAGCCCCCACGACTCCGGATAGAAGTGCACCGACGCGAAGTCGATGTACGGCGACGCCGTGTTGCGCGTGAAGCTGGAGCCGGGCGTGCGCAGCATCGTCGTCCCCACGCGGGACCAGTAGGCACCGTCGTACCCTTCCGACGAGGGCTCGAAGCCCTCCTCGCCCGTGCCCACCAGGTGCCCCGGGGCTCGCGACTTCACCTCGCGCGCCATCTCGTCGACCCACGCGCGCAGCTTCTCGCCCCGCGCATCCAGCCCCCGCCCCCGAGGCTCGTTGAGCAGCTCCCACGCCAGCACCGCCGGATGGTCGCCGTAGCGCATGCCGTCCTCGGTGTTCACCCGCTCCAACGTCCGCGCCAGGTGCTCCTTGTAGAGCGCCCGGACGACGGGCTCGGTGAAGAAGCGCGGGTCCCCCTGCACCGGGTCCGGCAGCCCCGCCCAGCTCACGTACTGGCGCGTGCCACCATAGGCATCCCAGTAGTTGCCCAGCGTGAGCACCAGCCGGACCCCATGCACCCGGGCCCGGGCGAGCACGCGGTCCAGCCCTCGCAGGGCGACCTCGTCGTACTGGAGCGGCGCCACCTGGATGGTGCTGTCCCCCACCTTCTCCGGCGCCTCGTTGTGCCCGTTGGTCCGGAGCGCCACGACGCCCATCGCGGCGGCCTTGGCGAACACCTCCTCGACGATGGGTGAGTCGGACAGGCCCCGGCGCACGTCGCGCGCGGCCTCCTCCTGGAGGAAGTAGGCGTTGAGCACCATGCTCGTCGCGGGCAGCCGCCCCAGCCGCTGCGGTGGAGCGCTCCCACAGTCGGCCGCCGCGGCCTCGAGCATCACGGGCTCTCCCTCGCCACACGCGCACAGCAGGAAGAGGGGCGTGAGACACAGGAGCCAGCGCCGTGAAGACATGGAGCCCATGGTAACGGATGGGCTAGGTTGATGCCCGACATGGAGCTCCGACTCGAAGGCGTGTCCAAGACGTACCCCAACGGTACGCGTGCGTTGCACGACGTCACCCTCACCATCCCGCGCGGGATGTTCGGCCTGCTGGGGCCCAACGGCGCTGGAAAGTCGACGCTCATGCGCTCCATCGCCACGTTGCAGGACGTGGACGGTGGGACGATGACCTTCGACGGCATCGACGTGCGACGTGACAAGGACCGGCTGCGCGACGTGCTCGGCTTCCTGCCGCAGGATTTCGGCGTGTACCCGAAGGTGACGGCCTGGGACATGCTGGACCACCTGGCGCAGCTCAAGGGCCTGGCCCAGCGGCGCGCGCGCCACGACGCGGTGAAGGCGCTGCTCACCAAGGTGAACCTGTGGGAGCACCGCGACCGCAGGCTCGGCGGCTTCTCCGGCGGCATGAAGCAGCGCTTCGGCATCGCCCAGGCGCTGCTCGGAGACCCCAAGCTGCTCATCGTCGACGAGCCCACCGCGGGCCTGGACCCCGCCGAGCGCTTCCGCTTCCACAACCTGCTGGCGGAGATCAGCTCGGACGTGGTGGTGCTGCTGTCCACGCACATCGTGTCGGACGTGGCGGACCTCTGTCAGGACATGGCCGTGCTCGCGCAGGGCCGCGTGGTGGCGAGCGGCCACCCGCTGAAGCTGGTGGACCAGCTGCGAGGCCGGGTGTGGAAGCGCTTCGTCACGAGCCAGGAGGAGCTCGACGCGCTGTCGAAGCAGCTGGAGGTCATCGCCGTGCGGCGCGTGGCGGGCCAGCGGCTGGTGCACGTACACGCCCCCAGCGCGCCCGAGGGCTTCGAGGCGGCGAGCCCCGACCTGGAGGACGTCTACTTCCACGCGCTGTCCGGCGCGTCGAAGGCGGCGTGACATGTTCAGCGCACTCGTGACCTTCGAGCTGCGTCGCCGGGTCAAGATGATCTCGACCTGGGTGTACGCAGCGGTGCTCGCCGGCGCCGGCCTGTTGTTGATGCTGGCGACCGGCGGCGTCTTCAAGAACATCAGCGCCAGCTCCGGCGCCGAGCGCGTGCTGGCCAACAGCCCGTACACGCTCTTCAACTTCATCACCGTGCTGGGCCTGTTCGCCCTCCTCATGGTGGCGGCCGTCTTCGGCCAGGCCGCATACCAGGACTTCGGCCACGGCACGTGGATGCTCATCTTCACGAAGAACGTGAAGAAGGCGCCGTACCTGCTGGGCCGCTTCCTCGGCGCGTTCGTCTTCAGCGCGGTGCTGATGTTGTCCATCATCCCGGGCCTGCTGGTGGGCGCCGGCGTCGTGTGGCTCTTTGACAAGACCCAGCTGGCGCCCCACCAGTCGCTCGCCTACCTGTGGCCGTACGTGGTGGGCGTGTGGCCCACGCTGTTCTTCGCGGGCACGGTGTTCTTCTCGCTGGCCGCGCTCACGCGCCGCATGGCCCCCGTGTACGTGGGCGTCGTCGTGCTGGTGCTGGGCTACCTGGCGCTCAGCTCCGCCATGTCGGACGTGGCCAACCGGCCGCTGGGCTCCATCCTGGACCCGTTCGGGTTCATCACCGTCGACAACGTGACGCGCTACTGGACCCCCGCCGAGCGCAACCGCGACCTGATTCCGTTCAGCGGGGTGCTGCTCGTCAACCGCCTGTTGTGGTCCACCGTGGGCGCGCTGCTGTTGGGCCTCACGGTGCTGCGCTTCCGGCCCGAGGTGGAGGAGCACCGCGGTGGCCGCGCGGCGAAGGCGGCGGAGCCGCCCCAGGCGCCCGTGGGCATCCCCACCACGCGCGCCGCGCCGACCTTCGGCAGCTGGGCGCGCACGGCCGCGGCGTCCGCGTGGCTCGCCTTCCGGGACGTGCTGCGCTCGCCGGTGTACTGGTCCTTCGTGGTGGCGGGGCTCATCTTCGTCACGCTGGGCGCGCTGGTGTCCAAGCAGATCTACGGCACCTCGACGTGGCCCGTGACGTGGCAGGCGCTGGAGGTGGCGACGGGCACCTTCAAGCCCTTCGTGCTCATCACCCTCACCTTCTACGCCGGTGAGCTGGTGTGGAAGGAGCGCGACGCGGGCCTGGGCGACATCGTGGACGCGACGCGGGCCCCGACGTGGGTGGGCTATGCGTCCAAGCTCGGCGCGCTGCTGCTGGTGGTGTTCTCGCTCAAGGTGGTGGTCGCGCTCGCGGTGCTCATCTCGCAGGTGAGCCGGGGCTTCTTCCAGATCGAGTGGGGCCTGTACTTCAGGGACATCGTCCTGGTGGACTTCACGCACGAGGTGCTCCTGTGCGTGCTGGCCTTCTTCGCGCAGGTGCTCATCCACCAGAAGTACCTGGCGTACCTGGTCATGGTCATCCACTTCGCGTCGCAGGCCGCGCTGGGCCTGTTCGGCGTGGAGGACCGCCTGGTGCGCTACGGCTCGGACACCGGCATGCTGTACTCGGACATGAACGGCTACGGCCACTTCGTGTCCAACCTCGTGTGGTTCCGCCTGTACTGGTACGCGCTCGCGGTGCTGCTCGTCGCGGTGGGCTACCTGCTCATCGTCCGGGGACGCACCACGCGGTGGAAGGAGCGGCTGCGCGAGGCGCGGGCCCGACAGAGCTGGGCGTGGACGGCCGGCGCCAGCGTGGCGCTGCTGGCGTTCCTGGGGCTGGGCGGTTTCATCACGTACCAGACCCGCGTGGTCAACCCGTTCGTCACCGAGAAGGACATGGAGCGCGCGCGGGCCCGCTACGAGAAGGAGTACAAGTCCTTCCTCGCCCTGCCCCACCCGCGCGTGACGGACGTGGACGTGACGTTCCACATCCATCCGGAGGAGCAGCGGCTGGAGGCGCTCGGCACCTACCGGCTGCGCAACAAGACGCAGGAGCCCATCGCCAAGGTGCTGCTCGACATGCCCACCGACGTGCGCGTGCGCAAGCTGAGCCTCGCGGGCGCCGAGCGCACGGAGCCCACGGACCGGGAGCTGGGCCTGTTCGTCCTGGAGCTGCCCACGCCGCTGGCCCCGGGCGCGGAGGCGGAGCTGGTCTTCGACCTGGAGTTCCACGCGAAGCGCCTGAAGCACGGGGCAGCGCGCACGGACATCGTGAGCAACGGCACCTTCTTCAACAGCGGCAACCTGCCGACGCTCGGCTACCAGGAGGACTCGGAGCTGTCCGAGGACAAGGACCGCAAGGAGTACGGGCTCGAGCCCAAGGAGCGGCTGCCGGACCGGGATGACCCGAAGGCGCTGGCGAACAACTACATCACGCCCGACGCGGACTTCGTCTCCTTCCAGGCCACGGTGAGCACGTCGCCGGACCAGCTCGCCATCGCCCCGGGCTACCTGGAGAAGGAGTGGACCGTGGGGGACCGGCGCTTCTTCCGCTACAAGATGGACCAGCCCATCCTGAAGTTCTACTCGGTGCTGTCCGCGCGCTACGAGGTGATGCGCGACACGTGGAAGGGCGTGGCGCTGGAGATCTACCACCACCCCACGCACACGTACGTGCTGGACCGGATGATGCGCGGCATGAAGGACGCGTTGGAGTACTGCTCGGAGAACTTCGGGTCGTACCAGCACCGCCAGGCGCGCATCCTGGAGTTCCCCCGCTACGGGAGCTTCGCGCAGTCGTTCCCCAACACGATTCCGTACTCGGAGGCGGTGGGCTTCATCGCCCGCGTGCGCGATGGCAGCCCGGACGACGTCGACTACCCGTACTACATCACCGCGCACGAGATCGCCCATCAGTGGTGGGGGCACCAGGTGGTGGGCGGGCGCGCGCAGGGCGCCACGATGACGTCGGAGACGATGTCGCAGTACGCCGCGCTGATGGTGATGAAGCACCGCTTCGGCGCGACGAAGATGAAGCGCTTCCTCAAGTTCGAGCTGGACACCTACCTGATGGGCCGCGCGATGGAGCGCAAGAAGGAGGTGCCGCTGTCGCGGGTGGAGAACCAGCCGTACATCCACTACCAGAAGGGCAGCCTCGCCATGTACGCGCTGCAGGACTTCATCGGCGAGGAGCGCGTCAACCGCGCCCTGAAGCGCTACGTGGAGAAGGTCCGCTTCCAGGGGCCTCCGTACACGGGCTCCGCGGAGCTCATCGGCTTCCTGCGCGAGGAGACGCCGCCGGAGTACCAGTACCTGCTGGAGGACCTCTTCGAGACCATCACCCTCTACGACAACCGGGCGGTGTCCGCGACGATGCGGCAGAACGCCCAGGGCGGCTGGGACGTCACGCTCAAGGTCCTCGCGAAGAAGTTCCGCAGCGACGACAAGGGCGAGCAGACCGAGCTGAAGTTCTCCGACTGGATGGACGTGGGCGCGCTCGACGCGGACGGCAACGCGGTGTTCCTGGAGAAGCGCCAGGTGAGCCAGGGTGAATCCGAGCTGAGCTTCACGGTGCCGGTGAAGCCCGTGGAGGTCGGTATCGATCCGCTCAACAAGCTCATCGACCGCACGTCGCAGGACAACGTGACGGAGCCCACGGAGGGCGCGGCCGTGGCGCTGGGCACGCCCCAGCCCTGAGCCCGGAGTGCCGGGGGCTTCACCAGCGAAGACGCAGGTCGAAGCCCTCGGTGCCCTCGTAGCGCTCCACCTCCACGGTGGCCGTGGAGGCGCCCGCCTGCTTCAGCGCGACCTCACACGTGCCCGCGGCGGCCTCGGCGGGGAAGACGTAGCCGCGGAACTTCGCGCGCCAGACCTGCGGACCCAGGTTCTCCACCGTGATGTCCACCGGCTCCATCACCGAGCTGAAGCTGAGCGCCACACGCTTCATCGCCCGCTCGGGCCCCGCCACCTTCAGCGCCATGCCCACCACGCGGCCCACCAGCGTGTCGAAGTACTTGCGGACCAAATCCCTCCCCAGCTCCCGCTGAGCGGCCTTCGGCGCGAGCCCCGCGTACGTCGTGCGCAGCGCCACGGCCTGACACGCGGCGAACACGGACGCGGGATAGGTGGCGCGAGGCCGGTCCACGTCGTAGCCCGCCGCGAGGAGCTCGGCGCGCTGGGCCGAGTCGGGGTTCATGCAGCGAATCAGCGACTCGAACAACGTGGACTGGACTTTGACTTCGGTCGGCATTCGGGCCGTCACCCTAGGGGCAATCGCGTCATCCGGTCATGACGCGCTGGTTCAAGCACTAGGAGTCAACGCGCTCCTGGACCTCGAAATGCCCCGCCTTGACGACATGCTGTTTCACCACGAGCTTCGGGGTGCGCAGGGTGCCCCTGACCTCGAGCGCGTAGTCGTTGTGCGCCGCCTCGACGTGGGAGGCGTCCAGGTCGCCGCCGATGATGACGGGCCCCTCGGTGTAGAAGGACTCGCACGTGAAGGCGCCCCCGACGAACAGCGAGGCGCCCTGGCGGTTGGCGGCCTTGCCCTTCACCGTCAGGTTGCCCGTCACCAGGAGCGACTTCACGGTGAGCGGGCCATTGATCTCCAGGTCTCCGTGGTGGGCGTAGGAATCCTTGGCGAGCTTCTTCACCGACTTGTTCTTGGGCGCCTCGACGATGACAGCCTGGATGAGGCCGATGGCGGCGAAGACCAGGTCGGGATTCACGGAGGAGCGGTCCTCGATACCCGCGTAGAGTTCCTCCAGCGAGACGGCGTGGGCCTCCACGAAGACAGCTTCCATGATGCCCCGGAGCATCGTCCAGGACGCCGCGCTGACACCCGCGGGCGGCTCGCTGGAGAGGTACTTCATCACCTTCTCCTCGGAGAGACCCTTGAGCTTCTTGGGCGGCGGCGGGCGCTGGTCCTTGGTGGGCAGCAGCAGTTGCACCAGCATGGCCGGGACACCGCGGCTGTGACGCGAGTTCCGGGCGATGCGCAGCGCGCTGCCGCCGAACGGTGAAGGGGTCCGCGGGTCCACGCCCTGCTCGATGATGAAGCGCACGACGCGGTCCGCGCCGAACTCCGCAGCGCGGTGCAGCGGCATCTCGTTGCCATGGGCCACGCGAATGTCCGCGCCGTGGGCCATGAGCAGTTGGATGAGCGCCACGTTGTTCTGCGTGACGGCGGTCAGGAGCGGCGTGTGGTGATTCTGGTCCGCGAAGTCCAGGCTCAGCCCCGAGGCGAGCGCCTGACGGATCTCCTCGAGCGTGACCTCGTTCTCCGCCTGCTCCTTCGCCAGTCGCCGCTCGTAGTCAGCCGGGTCCCTGGGCCGGATGTGGTCTTCGATGAAGTTGTGGCTTCGGACCTGCCTGATGAGGTTCAGGAACTCGTACTGTTGCTGCGTCATGGCGTGCGCACCCGGTGGATCGTCCGGGTCAGCCTTCTCGCGCCTCGCGGGTGAAAGCAACCCCTGTCCGCCTGGCGTCCCACCGGCCCATGACTCCCGGCTTGTTGACACCCCGGCGGCCGGGGCGATGCCAACAAGGCCCTCCCCCGCTCACCGCCATTGAACGGGCGCGTTTTTGCGCCTATGGGACGGGGACGGCCGCCCTGTCATCGGCCACATCCCCCCGCGAGGACACAGCATGTCGCAGGTGCCTCTTCACATCGCCGCCGAGTTCCCGGCCCGCACTCTCGAGGAGTGGCGCCGGCTGGTGGACAAGGACCTGAAGGGCAAGCCCTTCACGGTGCTCCAGTCGCCGCTGGAAGGTGGACTGGCGCTCCAGCCCCTCTACGCGCAGGCGGACACGGCCGCGCCGCAGCCGCCAGGCGTCGCCCCCTATGTCCGGGGCACCCAGCCCCTGGGCCACACCGAGGGCGGCTGGCTGCTGTGCCAGGAGTACTCCGAGCCGGACGTGACGCTCGCCGCCGAGGCCCTCCGCACGGACCTGGAGCGAGGCACCCAGGGTGTCTGGCTCTGCCTGGGCGAGGTCCATGGCATCCCGGTGAAGGACGAGGCCACGCTGGCCCGGCTGCTGGCCCACGTGCCGCTGGACCGGACTCCCGTGCACCTGGAGCCGGACTCGGCGCCGCTCGCCACGGCGTCCCTGCTGCTGGCCGTGGCCGACAAGGCGGGCGTCAAGCCGAGCGGCTCGCTGGGCATCGACCCCTTGGGCATCCTCGCTCGCACCGGCGCGCTGCCGGAGGGCGTGGCGGCGGTGCTCGCGGAGGCCGCGCCGCTCGTCACGTCGCGGGCCCAGAGCGCGCCGGAGCTGCGGGTGCTGCTGGTGTCGACGCGGGCCTACGCGGACGCGGGGGCCACGTCGGTGCACGAGCTGGCGTGGGCCATGGCCACGGGTGTGGAGTACCTGCGCGGAATGGAGCGCGCGGGCGTGGCGGTGGACGTCGCGGCGCGCTCGGTGCAGTTCGCGCTGTCTGTCGGCGGCCAGTTCTTCCCGGAGATCGCCAAGCTGCGCGCCGCGCGGCTGTTGTGGGCCAAGGTCGTGGCCGCGTCGGGTGGCTCGCCCGAGGCGCAGGCGATGCGGCTGCACGCGCGCACCGCCCTCGGCACGAAGACGCAGAGAGACCCGTGGGTGAACATCCTGCGCGCCACGGCCGAGTCCTTCGCGGCCGTGGTCGCGGGCGCGGACAGCGTCAGCACCTCCCCGTTCGACGAGCCGCTCGGCACGCCAGACGAGGGCGCGCGCAGGCTCGCGCGCAACACGCAGCTCATCCTGCGCGACGAGTCGAGCCTCAACCGCGTCGCGGACCCCGCGGGCGGCAGCTACTACCTGGAGCAGCTCACCTCGGAGCTGGCGCGCGCGGCGTGGACGGAGCTGCAGCGAGTCGAGTCGCTCGGCGGCCTGGAGAAGGCGCTGGCCCAGGGCGACATCGCGAAGGTGCTCGCGGAGACGCGGGCCGCGCGTGAGAAGGCCGTGCGCAGCCGCAAGCAGCCCATCGTGGGCGTGAGCGAGTTCCCCTTCCTGGGCGAGGCGCCCGTGCGCCGCGTGGACCGGGCGCGGAGCACCGTCGCGAGCAGCGAGGGACTGAAGCCCACGCGCCTCGCGGAGCCCTTCGAGTCGTTGCGTGACGCGAGCGACCGGTATGTCGCGGCGCACGGACAGCGGCCCACCGCGTTCCTGGCGAGCCTGGGCACGGTGGCCGAGCACACGGCGCGCTCCACGTGGGTGGTCAACGCGCTGGCGGCCGGCGGCATCGAGTCGAAGGAGAAGCACGGCTTCGCGGACCCGGCGGCGGTGGTGACGGCCTTCGCCGAGTCGGGCGCGACGCTCGCGGTCATCTCCGGTCCGGACGCGATGTATCCCGAGTGGGTGCCCGCGCTGACGGCGGCGCTGAAGGCGAAGGGCGCGCACACGGTGGCGGTGGCGGGACGTCCTGGCGAGCACGAGGCCGCCTTCCGCGCGGCCGGCGTGGACCTGTTCATCTTCGCGGGAGCGGACCTGTTCGCGCTCCTGAACTCGCTGCACGCGCAGCTCGGAGTGGCCTGATGAGTCCCCACGTCCCGAACTTCTCCGGCATCGCCTTCGACGCGCCGGAGACCCAGCCGACCGCCGCCGCGCTCGAGGCGCAGCGCGAGAAGGCCCGCGCCACGCTGAAGGACGCCGAGCACTGGGACACGCCCGAGGGCATCCCCGTCAAGGCGGTGTACACGCCCGAGGACCTGGCGGACGTCGAGCACCTGGGCTCGCTGCCGGGCCTGCCGCCCTTCGTGCGCGGCCCCTACTCCACCATGTACGTGCAGCAGCCGTGGACGGTGCGCCAGTACGCGGGCTTCTCCACGGCCGAGGCGTCCAACGCCTTCTACCGCCGCAACCTCGCGGCCGGACAGAAGGGTTTGTCCATCGCCTTCGACCTGGCCACGCACCGGGGCTACGACAGCGACCATCCGCGCGTCGCCGGTGACGTGGGCATGGCGGGCGTGGCCATCGACTCCATCAAGGACATGCGCATCCTGTTCGACCGCATCCCGCTCGACCAGATGAGCGTGTCGATGACGATGAACGGCGCGGTGCTGCCCATCCTCGCGCTCTACGTGGTGGCGGCCGAGGAGCAGGGCGTCAAGCCGGAGCAGCTCAGCGGGACCATCCAGAACGACATCCTCAAGGAGTTCATGGTCCGCAACACGTACATCTACCCGCCGGGCCCGTCGATGCGCATCATCGGCGACATCTTCCGCTTCACCGCGGAGAAGATGCCGCGCTTCAACAGCATCAGCATCAGCGGCTACCACATGCAGGAGGCCGGAGCGACGCAGGACCTGGAGCTCGGCTACACCCTGGCGGACGGTGTGGAGTACGTGCGCGCGGGGCTCGCGGCGGGACTGGGCGTGGACGCGTTCGCGCCGCGCCTGTCGTTCTTCTGGGCCATCGGCATGAACTTCTTCATGGAGGTGGCGAAGATGCGCGCGGGCCGGATGATCTGGGCCCGGCTCATCAAGGGCTTCAGCCCCAAGAGCGACAAGAGCCTGGCGCTGCGCACGCACTCGCAGACCTCCGGCTGGAGCCTCACCGCGCAGGACGTGTTCAACAACGTGGTGCGCACGTGCGTGGAGGCCATGGCCGCGACGCAGGGCCACACGCAGAGCCTGCACACCAACTCGCTCGACGAGGCCATCGCCCTCCCCACGGACTTCAGCGCGCGCATCGCCCGCAACACGCAGCTGTATCTCCAGCTGGAGAGCGGCACCACGCGCGTCATCGACCCGTGGGGCGGCAGCTACTACGTGGAGCGGCTCACGCACGAGCTGGCGCAGAAGGCGTGGGGCCACATCCAGGAGGTCGAGGCGCTGGGCGGCATGACGAAGGCCATCGAGGCGGGGCTGCCCAAGCTGCGCATCGAGGAGGCGGCGGCCCGCACGCAGGCGCGCATCGACTCCGGCCGTCAGGCCATCATCGGCGTGAACAAGTACCCGCCCGAGCGTCCCGACAACATCGAGATCCTCAAGGTGGACAACTCCGCGGTGCGCGAGGCGCAGATCGCCCGGCTCAAGGAGCTGCGCGCGGAGCGCAACGCGGACGACGTGCGCCGCAAGCTGGAGGCGCTCACCGAGGCGGGCCGGCGCAACGAGGGCAATCTCCTGGCGCTCGCCATCGACGCGGCGCGCGCGAAGGCGACGGTGGGAGAGATCAGCGACGCGCTCGAGAAGGTCTTCGGGCGCTACGAAGCGACGGTGAGGAGCGTGTCCGGCGTGTACTCGAGCGAAGCGGGCAAGGACGCCCAGGGCATCACCGAGGCCCGCGCCGCGGCGGACGCGTTCCTCGCGCGCTTCGGCCGCCGGCCTCGCATCCTCATCGCGAAGATGGGCCAGGACGGGCATGACCGGGGACAGAAGGTCATCGCCACCGCGTTCGCGGACCTGGGCTTCGACGTGGACATCGGTCCGCTGTTCCAGACGCCCGAGGAGTCCGCGCGCCAGGCCGTGGAGAACGACGTGCATGTGGTGGGCGCCAGCTCGCTGGCGGCCGGACACCTGACGCTGGTGCCGCAGCTCAAGCGCGCGCTGAGCGAGCTGGGCCGCGAGGACATCATGGTCGTCGTGGGCGGCGTCATCCCCGCGCAGGACTACGACGAGCTGCGCGCCGCGGGCGCCGCCGCCATCTTCGGCCCCGGCACGGTCATCTCGAAGGCGGCCCTGGAGCTGCTGGAGAAGCTGACGGCGGCGCAGGAGGAGGCGTGAAGCAGCTGACGGTGGACGCCTACGTGGACGGCGTCCGCTCGGCGGATCGCTCCGTGCTCGCGCGCGCCATCACCCTGGTGGAGAGCGGACATCCGCGCCACCAGGCGCTCGCGCAGGAGGTCCTCACCCGGCTGCTCCCCTTCACGGGCGGCAGCCGGCGCATCGGTATCAGCGGAGTGCCCGGCGTGGGCAAGAGCACCTTCATCGACGCGCTGGGGATGCACCTGGTGGGCGCGGGACGGCGCGTGGCGGTGCTCGCCATCGACCCGTCGAGCACCATCTCCGGCGGCAGCATCCTGGGCGACAAGACGCGCATGGCCCGGCTGTCGCGCGAGACGGCCGCGTACATCCGCCCCAGTCCGTCCAGTGGCACACTGGGCGGGGTCGCGCGCAAGACGCGTGAGACGCTGCTGTTGTGCGAGGCGGCGGGCTTCGACGTGGTGCTGGTGGAGACGGTGGGCGTGGGCCAGTCGGAGACGGTGGTCGCCGACATGGTGGACTTCTACCTGGTGCTGATGCTCGCGGGCGCGGGCGACGAGCTGCAGGGCATCAAGCGCGGCATCCTCGAGGTGGCGGACATGCTCGCCATCAACAAGGCGGACGGTGACAACCTGCCGAGGGCCGAGCGGGCCCGCTCCGAGCTGCGCGCCGCGCTCCACCTGATGCGTCCGGGCAACGAGCCCGTGGTCACCACGTGCAGCGCGCTGGAGGGCCAGGGCATCGGCAAGCTGTGGGAGGCGCTGGAGGCGCAGGTGGGCAAGCGCGTGGCCTCCGGGACACTGGAGCAGCGACGGCGCGCGCAGCAGGTGGGCTGGATGTGGTCCATGGTGCAGGACGGTCTGCGAGCGGCCCTGCATGCGAACCCCACGGTGGCCGCCCTGGTGCCGGTGCTGGAGGCGGAGGTCCGCGAGGGACGCGCCACGCCGACGTCCGCCGCACTGCGGGTGCTGGAATCCTTCCTCCCGACATCGAGGGCTTGACAGTCCGCGTCGAGCCCCGGCGGCCCCCGCTTCAATCGCTTGCCCGACATCCACCGCGCTCCTACTGTACGCGCCGTGCGAAACGTCCAGTTGACCCCGGTCCCCGGGCCCTACAAGCCGCGATTCCACGTGCGAATCGTGACGGCCGCCTCCCTGTTCGACGGGCACGACGCGGCCATCAACGTCATGCGCCGCCTG
Source organism: Myxococcus sp. AB025B (assembly GCF_006518215.1). Classification (NCBI taxonomy): domain Bacteria; kingdom Pseudomonadati; phylum Myxococcota; class Myxococcia; order Myxococcales; family Myxococcaceae; genus Myxococcus; species Myxococcus sp. AB025B. The sequence continues at coordinate 28,381 of NZ_SRLW01000052.1, read as the reverse complement.
ATGCAGGCCTCGGGCGCCGAAATCATCCACCTGGGACACAACCGCTCGGTCGCGGAGATCGTCGACTGCGCCATCCAGGAGGACGCGCAGGGCATCGCGATCACCTCGTACCAGGGCGGTCACGTCGAGTTCTTCAAGTACATGATCGACCTGCTGAAGCAGCGCGGGGCGAACATCAAGGTCTTCGGCGGTGGCGGCGGCACCATCCTGCCGACGGAGATCGAGGAGCTCCACGCGTACGGGGTCACGCGCATCTACTCCCCGGATGACGGGCGGGCCATGGGCCTGCAGGGGATGATCGACCACCTCATCCAGGAGTGTGACTTCGAGAAGCGCCCGGCGGACTTCGCGCCGACGGCGGCGGCGATGCCGGTGCGCGAGCCGATGAAGATCGCCTCGCTCATCACCATCGCGGAGAACTTCGCGTCGGTGGGAGACCAGCTCCGCGACGCGATGACGAAGCTGAGCTCGAAGCAGCCGCGCGTGCCCGTGCTGGGCATCACCGGCACCGGCGGCGCGGGCAAGTCCAGCCTCGTCGACGAGCTGGTGCGGCGCTTCCTGGCGGACTTCCCGGACAAGACGCTGGCGGTGCTATCGGTGGACCCGTCGAAGCGCAAGTCGGGCGGCGCGCTGCTCGGCGACCGCATCCGGATGAACGCCATCGACAACCCGCGCGTGTACATGCGCTCCATGGCGACCCGGCAGAGCAACCTCGCGCTGTCCAAGCACGTGGGCGACTCCATCGAGGTGTGCAAGGCCGCGGGCTTCGACCTCATCGTGGTGGAGACCTCCGGCATCGGCCAGTCCGACACCGAGATCACCGAGCACTCGGACGTGTCGCTCTACGTGATGACGGCCGAGTACGGCGCGGCGACGCAGCTCGAGAAGATCGACATGCTCGACTTCGCGGACGTCATCGCCATCAACAAGTTCGACAAGCGCGGCTCGCTGGACGCCCTGCGCGACGTGCGCAAGCAGTGGAAGCGCAACCACAACGCCTTCACCACGGCGGATGACGCGGTGCCCGTGCACGGCACCATCGCGTCGCAGTTCAACGACCCGGGGATGAACCAGCTCTACCGCGCCATCATGGACGCGGTGGTGAAGAAGACGGGCGCCCCGCTCCAGTCGCACCTGGCCCAGACGCCGGGCATGAGCGAGAAGAAGTGGATCATCCCGCCCGAGCGCACCCGCTACCTCGCGGAGATCGTCGAGACGTGTGAGGCGTACGATGCCTTCGCCCGCGCGCAGGCGGCCATCGCCCGGCGGATGTACCAGCTCCACGGCACCATCGAGGCGCTGCGGCAGAACGTCGGCAAGAAGCGGCTGGAGATCGTCGAGCCGAAGGACGCGTCCGACGTGGTGCACGTCACCGAGCGCGTCGAGGGCGAGCCCGCGTACCTGAGCGAGCTGGTGGAGCTGTACAAGGACCTGGAGTCGCGGCTGGACCCGGATTGCCGCCGGCTCCTGAGCGAGTGGCCCGCGACGAAGCGGCGCTACGCGGCGTCCAAGTACCAGTACCAGGTGCGCGACAAGGTCATCGAGCTGGACCTGTTCACCGAGTCGCTGTCGCACCTGCGCATCCCGAAGATCGCCCTGCCCCGCTACGAGGACTGGGGTGACATCCTGATGTGGCTGTTGCGCGAGAACGCGCCCGGCGCGTTCCCGTTCACCGCAGGCGTCTTCCCGCTCAAGCGCGAGGGCGAGGACCCGGCGCGCATGTTCGCCGGCGAGGGCGGCCCGGAGCGCACCAACAAGCGCTTCCACTACGTGTCGCGCGGACTGCCGGCCAAGCGCCTGTCCACGGCGTTCGACTCGGTGACGCTGTACGGCGAGGACCCGGACCACCGGCCGGACATCTATGGCAAGGTCGGCAACTCGGGCGTGTCCATCGCCAACGTCGACGACGCGAAGAAGCTCTACTCGGGCTTCGACCTGGCGGACCCGACGACGTCGGTGTCGATGACCATCAACGGCCCCGCGCCGATGCTGCTCGGGTTCTTCCTGAACGCGGCGGTGGACCAGCAGTGCGAGAAGTGGATCCGCGCCAACAACAAGGTGGAGGAGGTCGAGCAGAAGATCGACGCGCTCTACCAGAAGCGTGGCGTGCCGCGTCCGCGCTACCAGGGTGAGCTGCCGCAGGGAAATGACGGGCTGGGGCTCTTGCTGCTCGGCGTGTCCGGCGACGAGGTGCTGCCGCGCGAGGTGTACGAGAAGATCCGCGCGTCGACGCTCCAGCAGGTGCGCGGCACGGTGCAGGCGGACATCCTGAAGGAGGACCAGGCGCAGAACACCTGCATCTTCTCCACGGAGTTCGCGCTGCGGCTGATGGGCGACATCCAGCAGTACTTCACCGACAAGAAGGTGCGGAACTTCTACTCGGTGTCCATCTCCGGCTACCACATCGCGGAGGCCGGGGCGAACCCCATCTCCCAGCTGGCCTTCACACTGGCCAATGGCTTCACCTTCGTCGAGTACTACCTGTCGCGCGGGATGGACATCGACGACTTCGCGCCCAACCTCTCGTTCTTCTTCTCGAACGGAATGGACCCCGAGTACACGGTGCTCGGCCGGGTGGCGCGTCGCATCTGGGCCAAGGCCATCCGCGACAAGTACGGCGGCAATGACCGCTCGCAGAAGCTGAAGTACCACATCCAGACGTCGGGCCGTTCCCTGCACGCGCAGGAGATCGCCTTCAACGACATCCGCACCACGCTGCAGGCGCTGCTGGCGTTGAACGACAACTGCAACTCGCTGCACACCAACGCCTACGACGAGGCCATCACCACGCCCACCGAGGAGAGCGTGCGGCGCGCGCTGGCCATCCAGCTCATCATCAACAAGGAGTTCGGCCTGTCGAAGAACGAGAACCCCAACCAGGGCTCGTTCATCGTCGAGGAGCTGACGGACCTGGTCGAGGCCGCGGTGCTCACCGAGTTCCGCGCCATCTCCGAGCGCGGCGGCGTGCTGGGCGCCATGGAGCGCATGTACCAGCGCTCGAAGATCCAAGAGGAGTCGCTGTACTACGAGACGCTGAAGCACGACGGCTCGCTGCCCATCATCGGGGTGAACACGTTCCTGGACCCGAAGGGCTCGCCCACCGTGACGCCGCCGGAGGTGATTCGCGCGACGAAGGAGGAGAAGGACTACTCCATCACCTCGCGCGACGCGTTCTGGAAGCGCAACGCGGACGTGGCTCCCGCCGCGCTGGAGGCCGTGAAGCGCGCGGCGCTCGACAACGGCAACATCTTCGCCGCGCTGATGGACGCCTGTAAGGTCTGCACGCTCGGGCAGATCTCCCGCGCCCTGTACGAGGTCGGCGGGCAGTACCGGCGGAACATGTAGTCTGTCAGCGCGTTGAGCGCCCCACGTCTCCTCGAGGAATCTCTCGAGGAGACGTGACATGGGATGGATGACGGACGCACTTCAGGCGCTGACGCAAGGCAAGGACATCACGGTACGCCCCCGGGGAGGCTCGATGCGCGGAGTCATCGAGGACAACCAGGCCGTGACGCTGGCCCCGGTGAATCCGTTGGAGGTGCGCGCGGGAGATGTCGTCTTCGTGCGCTGGAAGGGCGGCGCGCTGCTCCACCTGGTCAAGGACGCCACGCCCGAGCGCGTCTTGATTGGCAACGCGCTGGGGAGGATCAACGGGTGGGCTCGACGCTCCGATGTGCTCGGACGGGTGGCACGGATTCATCCGCGGACCTCCGGGCCTTGAGGCTCGGAGCATTTGCGGAATCCCTGCTCACGAGCTCCCGCCATCTGGCCCCGCATCGCTCGAGGCCCCCCCTGAGCCAGCATCACTTGCCAGCGGAGTATCTACCCCTGCATCTGAGGCTCCAGCATCGCTCGTTCCAGCGTCCGTATCAGCAGGAGATTTGAACGCCCCTTCCGCGTACTTGATCATCATCAACCGGGCTTGGGTATTGGCCTCCTGTCTCTCGGATACCCATTGGCTTCGTGCAGCCATGCAAATAGCGAAGGCTGCATCTGAAGTCTGACTTGCCATCCCCAGTGAGGCCGTCGACGAGGCCTTGGCCGCGGAGGAACTCCGCTCCAAACCATAAATGCCGATACCAAGGGCAACGAGACTCCCTCCGAGCGTTGCGAAGTCCTCGAACGTAGCCTTGCCCTCCGTCATCATCTTGGTCCCAGCCACTGTTCCAGCCAGCCCTGCCCCCAGGAAGACAATCCCCTCCCCTGCCCATGCAGTCGATGCACGAGCAGCATGCTGTTCGATGTTTCGGCAGTACGACCAACCATCACGCATCGGGTATCGAATCCGCCTGGAGTCGTAGACTACCCCACCATCCATCCCCCCATCCAAACCTCCCGCGATCACGAGCGTCCCGCCATCAATGAGCACAGGGCCGCCGTCCGCCAAAATACCATCTGGATAAGGCGCATAAATCCGGGCCGCCAACGCCCGCTCGTCGGGAGTCGGAGAATCAATCACCGGCACGAAGTTTGGAAATGGCCCATGGATACTCTTGAGCCATGAGCATCCAACACACGCAACCGAGATACCCAGACTCAGCAGAACCCTGGCTTGAAGCTGCATCATCCCCCCACGCATGCATGTCCATCAATCATCACAAACATGCCAGCCAATGTAAATACCGGCCCATCCGGGTAGACATCGCCCCTGGTAATTCACACCCAGGTCGCATCCACGAGACGGCCCTCCACTGACGCGTTCTCAAAGCAGGCATACACATCAGGATGGGTCAATCCCCTGTCGGACAGACTTCTACTTACGAAGAGCCTTCGCGCTCGTGGGGCTCTTTTCGACGGACTGCCAGGCCGCACGGGCCAGGACGGGTATCGCGGTGCGCGGGTCGGTCTTCGTCCTGCCCGCGAGCCACTCCCGGAGCATCTCCTGCGCCGGTCCCCGGAGGATGGCGAGGAAGAGCTCGAAGGGCATCTCGTCGAACGTGCCGTCGCGGACGTGGCCCTGCCACCAGTCCTTGAGCTGACGGAAGAAGCCCTTGTTCTGCTCGCGGATGCGCGTCTCCGCCGCGGTGACGGCGGCTCCACTTCGAGCCTCCACCAGGAAGCGGGCGGCGTCGGGACGCGACAGGGACCAGTCCAGGTGGTGGCGCACCAGCACCTCGATGCCCTCGCGCGCGCCGGGATGCTGCTCCAGCTCCTTCAAGAGGCCCGTCTGGTACTCGCCGAGCACCTCCAGGTAGAGGGCGGCCGCGATGGCCTCCTTGCTCTCGAACAGGTGGTAGATGCTCCCCGTGCTGGCCCCGGAGCGCTCTCGGATGGCCGCCATCGTCGTGCCCTCGACGCCTCGCTCCAGGAAGCACTCGAGCGCCGCCTTGAGGACCTCTTCTCTCCGGTGACCCGGGTTGCGCATGGCCGCACCCTACATTAGAACGTCATTCTAGAACGATATTCTAGTCAGCCCGGGAGGGCACCGTGGACTCACTCATGGAGATTGGGCAGCAGCTCCTCGCCAAGCAGGGCTTCAGCAACCTGTTGGGCACCCGGCTGACGCGGTTGACGAAGGGCGAGGTGGAGCTCGAACTGCCCATGCGCCCGGAGCTGCGCCAGCAGTATGGCTTCGCGCACGGCGGCGTCCTGAGCTACCTGGCCGACAACGCGCTCACGTTCGCCGGGGGCACCGCGATGCTCGACGTGCCGATCATCACGTCGGAGTTCAAGATCAACTACGTGCGGCCGGCGCTCGGCCATCAGCTCGTCGCCCGGGCACGCGCGGTGCACACGGGACGACGACAGTCGGTGTGCCAGTGCGAGATCTTCGCGGTGGACGACCAGGGGGAGACGCTGGTCGCCGTGGCGCAGGGCACCATCGTCGTGATGGGGAGCAGCAAGGAGTCATGAGCGCCCTGGCACCCACTGACCTCGGCACCACCCTGCCCCGGGATATCAGGGAGCAGTGGACGCGGACGCGTCAGCTGTTCTCGCGGGCCTTCGCCAGCTCGCTCCACTTCTCCATCGCCACCGTCGACGAGAATGGAGCACCCCATGTCACGCCCATCGGCTCCGTGCTCCTGGGTGAGCCTGGACGTGGCGTCTTCTTCGAAGTCTTCACCCGACGGCTCTCGATGAACCTCGCGCGCGATGCGCGACTGAGCATCCCGGCCGTGGACAGCGGCAGGGGGTTCTGGCTCCGCTCGCTGTTCAGGGGACACTTCGCGCGGGCACCCGCCGTGCGCCTCGTCAGCCGCGTCCTCGGGCCGCCCCGTCGCGCCACGAAAGAGGAGCAACAGCGCTTCGCGAGACGGGTGAGCGCGGTCCGATGGACGAAGGGGCACGACCTGCTGTGGGGCCGACTCGAGTTCGTCCGCGACTTCGCGGTCGAACGAATCGAGCCCGTTCACCTCGGCGCGATGACGGCCCACCTCGAGTAGGCAGGTCCGGCCCAAACCCGACAACCGCCGAGCCATGCGCGCGGACTCATGCGTGAGTCCGTGCCGCACCCAGGCTCAACGTCGAGGCCCGAAGACGATAGAGCCCCGAGCGCTCGCACCGCTGCACGAGGAGGCGCCTCCAGCGCGATGACGCGGGAGGCGACCTTCCACGCGGCACCCGTCGCCCCTCAGGAAGGAGTCACGGATGCCACGGAGCCACTACCTCACAGCCACTTCGGCGCTTCGCGACGCGCGGGAGGCGCGTCAGCGGGCTTCGACGGCCCCGCGGAGGCCGCGGGCCTGGGCGAGGAGCCCCCCGGTCCACGCGGCGCCTGCGCATTGCCACGGTTCGGACCCGGGCCACCCGGACGCGCCGAGCGATTGCCGCCCTCGGACCGACCCTGGCCACCGCCACCACCCCGGCCACCGCGCCGACGACGCGAGGCACCACCGGGCGCGTTGCCCCCCCGGCCACCACCACCGCCCTGCCCGCCTCGCGCCTGGGCGCCAGGATTCGGACCGCGCGACACCGGCGCCTCCACCGTGGCCGAGGCCCCGGGACGCGGCGGCGCCATGCCCGAGCGGTACGGATGGTCCTCCACCACCGGCACGCTGCGCCGGATGGTCCGCTCGATGTCGCGCAGGTACGCGCGCTCCTCACCGTCGCAGAAGGACACCGCCGTGCCCGTCGCACCCGCCCGGCCCGTGCGGCCGATGCGGTGCACGTACTGCTCCGGCACGTTGGGCAGGTCGTAGTTGATGACGAAGCTCAGCCCGTCGATGTCGATGCCGCGCGCCGCGATGTCCGTGGCCACCAGCACGCGCAACGTCCCGGAGCGGAACTCGTCCAGCGCGCGCTCACGCGCGTTCTGGCTCTTGTTGCCGTGAATCGCCGCGGCCGTCACACCCGAGCCCTCGAGCTGCTTGGCCACGCGGTTCGCGCCGTGCTTGGTGCGCGTGAAGACCAGCGCCCGCGAAATCCTGCCGTCCTTCAGCAGGTGCGTCAGCAGGCCGCGCTTCTGCTCGCGCTCCACGAAGTACACCTGCTGCGCCACCGTCTCCGCGGTGCTGGAGACAGGCGTCACCTCCACGCGCACGGGGTCCGTCAGCAGGTTGCGCGACAGGTCCACGATCTCAGGCGGCATCGTCGCGCTGAAGAACAGCGTCTGACGCTTCGCCGGCAGCGCCTTGATGACCTTGCGCACGTCGTGGATGAACCCCATGTCCAGCATGCGGTCCGCCTCGTCGAGCACGAACACCTCGAGCGAGCGCAGGGACACGTAGCCCTGGTCCATCAGGTCCAACAGACGGCCCGGCGTCGCCACCAGCACGTCCAGGCCGCGCTGGAGCGACTGCACCTGCGCCGCCTGCCCCACGCCGCCGAAGATGACCGCGTGCTTGAGCGGCAGGTTCTTGCCGTACGTCATGAAGCTCTCGCCCACCTGACCGGCGAGCTCGCGCGTCGGGGTGAGCACCAGGCACCGAATCGGTCGGTGCCCGCCCGCGGGCGCCTTCGCGGACAGCCGCTGGAGGATGGGCAGCGCGAACGCCGCCGTCTTCCCCGTGCCCGTCTGCGCCACGCCGAGGACGTCCTTGCCCAGCAACGCGTGGGGAATCGCCTTCGCCTGGATGGGCGTGGGGGTGGTGTAGCCCTCCGCCTTGACCGCGCGCAGGAGGGTGTCGTGAAGCTGCAGTTCGTCGAAAGTCATGTCTTCCTGGGAAACAGTGAGCTCACCGCCTTGCGGTGGTGAGCAAGCCCGCGCAGCGCGCTCTTCCGACCCATGCCGGAGGCGCCTGGCGGTGCGCGGCCGGACCTCACTGGGTCCGGACCACTCGGGGAACGTCGGGGAACAGGGAGGCTGAGCCACCCATTCCGACGTCTTGGCGCGAGACCCTGCCCGCTCCCCGGGCCAAAGTCCCGCGGAATCAACGGCGGGGTGTACGTTTTGCGCCACTCCCCTCGGGGGCGCCAGGACGCCCGCCTGGTCTCCTGTCTGACGAGGAGGCTCGCGGCTTGTACCCACGTACAAGCAAGCGAAATCGCTCGCGCTCGAAACAAAGAGACCCCGGGCCGATACGAGCCCCGGGGCCTCTTGCCTCATGCGTGAGTCACGGCCTGGGACGGCTGGAGCGCGTCCGGCAGCGGCTCGTACTCACCCAGGCGCATGCTCGCCTGGGCCCTGCCTTGCGTCCGGCCACGCAGGCTCGTCACGTAGCCGAAGAGGCTGGCCATGGGGACGCGCGCCGAGACGACTCGCGCGTTGCCCCGCTCCTCCATCCCCAACACCCTGCCCCGCCGCGCGGCGAGGTCACCCAGCACGTCGCCCAGGTACGCCTCGGGCGTCGTCACCTCCACCGCCATCACGGGCTCGAGCACCCGCACGCCAGCGGCCCGCACCGCCTCCTGCAGCGCCAGGGAGCCGGCCGTGGAGAACGCCTGGGGTGTGGAGTCGCGCACGTGCGTGTCTCCATCCACCAGCCGGACCTCCACGTCCACGAGCGCCACGCCGTCGCGCACGCCCTTCTCCATGGCCCCCGCCACGCCCTTCTGGATGGCCGGCACCAGCTCCCTCGGGATGGAGCCACCCTTCGTGTCGTCCACGAACACGAGCCCCGCGCCTCGCGCCGCCGGGGCCACGTCCAGCACCACGTACGCATACTGACCCGGCCCGCCCGATTGACGGACGTGGCGGTACTCCTGGCGCACCGCGCGCTGGAGCGTGTCGCGGTAGGCCACCTTGGGCTGTCCCACGCGCGCCTCCACGCCGTACTCCGTCCTCAAGCGGTCCACGACGACCTCCAGGTGAAGCTCACCCATTCCGGACAGCAGCACCTGGCCACTCTCCGGGTCCACGCCCACGCGCAGCGACGGATCCTCCGCCGCCAGACGATGCAGGCCCTCCTCCAGCTTCGGCAGCTCCGCCGGTGACTTCGCCTCCACGGCCAGGTGCACCACCGGCTCCGGGAAGCCGAGCGACTCGAGCACCACGGGGGCCTCCACGTCGCTCAGCGTGTCTCCGGTGCGCACGCCCTTCAGGCCGAGCGCCGCGGCGATGTCTCCAGCATGGACCTCCTCCACCTCCTCCCGGCGATTGGCGTGCATGAACATCAGTCGGCCCACCCGCTCCCGCTTGCCGGTGGCGGAGTTGAGCAGGACGGTGCCCGCGCGCAGCGTGCCCGAGTACACGCGCAGGAAGACGATGTTCCCCACGTTCTTGTCACTCATCATCTTGAACGCCAGCGCGGCCGGAGGGCTGTCGTCCGCGGGCTCACGCGTGGTCCGCTGCTCCGTGCCGTACACGGAGCCCTCCACCGCCGGCAGGTCCGACGGCGCGGGCAGGTAGTCGACGACGGCGTCCAGCAGCCTCTGCACTCCCTTCTTCTTGAACGCCGCGCCGGCGAGCACCGGCACCAGCACGCGCGACAGCGTCCCCGCGCGCAACGCACGCACAAGCTCCGCCTCGCCAATCTCCTCCAGCCGTCCGTCCACGAACTTCTCCATCACCGCGTCGTCCACTTCCGCCGCGGCCTCGATGAGCCGCAGCCGCCAGCGCTCCGCCTCCGCGCGCGCCTCCTCGGGAATGGGGAGGCCGTCGCGGTACTCACCGCCGTCGCCGTCGAAGAGGACCGTCTTCATCCGGACCAGGTCCACCAGCCCCTGGAACTCCGAGCCCGCGCCCATGAGCGGCCACTGCACCGCCACCGGGCGAGCGCCCAGCCGCTCCCGGATGGACTCCAGGCTCATGACGAAGTCCGCGCCCACCTTGTCCATCTTGTTGATGAACGCGATGCGCGGGACGCCGTAGCGGTCCGCCTGACGCCACACGGCCTCGGACTGGGGCTCCACGCCCTGGCTCGCGTCGAACACGGCCACCGCGCCATCCAGCACGCGCAGGGAGCGCTCCACCTCGATGGTGAAGTCCACGTGTCCCGGCGTGTCCAGGATGTTGATGCGGTGGGGCAAACCCGCCGAGGGCCCCGTGCGAGGAGACCAGAACGCGGTGGTGGCCGCGGAGGTGATGGTGATGCCGCGCTGCTTCTCCTGCGGCAGCCAGTCCATCTCCGTGGAGCCGTCGTGCACCTCGCCCGTGGAGTGGATGCGACCGGTGAAGAACAGGACGCGCTCGGTGAGCGTCGTCTTGCCCGCGTCGATGTGCGCCATGATGCCGATGTTGCGATACCGCTCGATGCGAGTGCTGCGAGGCATGAAGGACTCCCGTTCCCGTCGGGCAGCGAGGCCCGCGGGGGTGATGAAGTGAGGAGCCGGTTGGTGAGGGACGACGGACGAGGCGCCGTCGAGGTGCTCGTCCACGCGCGACGCGCCGGAGGGGCGTGAGAGCCCGCTCAGGGACGCATGGAACGAAGGCACACGACGGCCCTCATCGAGCCAGGGCGGAACCGGACTTCACGACACACGGGAACCAGCAAACCCGCGCGCCGGAAGGACTCCGGCCCGCCTGCTCAAATGTCGAGCAGAACCTCGTGACGGGGGGCAAGGCACACGTCCGCCGCCGGCGCGGGGACGCGCATCAGCAGGGCTGTGAAGGAGACGGGCCTCATGATGGGATTGAGATAAAGCAGACGACTGTGATTGTCAATTCGCCCCCGGGCCACGCGCGTCCAGGCGGGCACGCGCAACGTCCCAGGGCGCAAGGCATCGCGAGCCGGCGCCGTCAGGTGCTGAGGGCCCGCACGCGGGCGGCGAGGTTCTGCGTGAACAGCCGGAAGATGCGCAGCGCGGCGCCCTCGTGCGTGTCCAGGTAGTGCTGGAAGCCCGCCCGGGTGATGCGCAGCGCGCGCACCGACGTGCGCGCCTTCACCCGCGCCGACACGGGCGCGTCCTGGACCAGGGAGATCTCTCCCAGGTAGGCCCCCGGCCCCAGCGTGTTGAGCCGGCGCGCGTCGTCCTCCGTGCCGGTGTAGACATCCACGGTGCCCTCCAGCAGCACGAAGAGGCCCACGCCCGCCGCGCCCTTCTCCAGCATGACGGCGCCCGCCGGGATGAGGACCTGACGCGCCACGCGGTAGAGGTCCTTCATGTCCTCCAGCGACAGCTCGCCGAAGATGGGGATGGCCTTGAGGTAGTTGTACCCGTTGGCCTCCGGCGACGAGCTCTGCGCGGGGAGCCGGGCGATGACGGCCTCCGCCTCCGCGTCCATGCCCATGCGGCGCAGCAGCCGCGCCTTCTCCGCGGCCAGCGCCGGGTCTCCACGCGCCGTCTCCGACGCGCGCAGCGTGTCCGCGAGCAGCGCCAGCGCCCGACGCGTGAAGCCCTCCGCGTCCAGCAGCATGCACATGCGCAGCACCGACTCGATGTGGCGCGCGTCCCCCGCGGGCACGCATCCCAGCGCCTCCACCTCCGCGTGGGGCTGGCCCAGCTCGCGGTACAGGAGCGCGCCCTCGTGCGGACGGCCCAGGCGGACCAGGCAGTGCGCCACCTGCTCGCGCGAGCCGAGTCCCCGATACACCTCCAGGGCCCGCTCCAGCGCGCCACCCCGCTCGAAGGCCGCGGCCGCGCGCTCCGGCTCGCCCGCGCGCAGGAACGCCTCCGCCGCGTCCACGTACTGGCCACCCTGGACGTAGAGCGCCGCCATCCGCGACTCCTCGCCACAGCCCTGCAACAGCCGCGCGGCGCCCGCGAAGTCACGCGCCCACGACAGGACCTCCGACAACTGCTGGCGCTCTCGCGCGGGGGCCAGCGCCGCGTCCCGCAGCAGCCGCTCGCGCTGGGCCGCGCTCAGCTCTTCATAGAGCCGGGCGGCCGTCGCGGCGGACTCCAGCCCCATCAGGGCCTGCAGCGCCTGGAGCGTTCCCTCCGCCCCGGCCTTCTCCCCATGCCCCTCGACCACTTCCGACTCGGAACCCGACATTGCGTCCCCCTCGCCGGAGGATGAAACCCCCAAGTCGGGACTCCTCCTCGGACGACCCGACTCCCCGGCAGACGTGGGGTGGCTATATCACCCCTTGTTTCACCGAGGAGCCTCCGGGGCGCCCGTCAAGTGGACGCGAGGACGAGGCGCGGCCTTCAGCGGACCGAGACGAGCTCCGTGTCGAAGATGAGCACCGCGTAGGGGGGAATCCTCGGCGGGTTGCCCTCCGCGCCGTAGGCCAGGTCAGACGGGAGGATGAGGCGGCGCTTGCCCCCCACGCGCATGCCCACGATGCCCTGATCCCACCCCTTGATGACGTACCCCGCCCCCAGGTCGAAGGCCAGCGCGGGCCCGCCCTCGGAGGTCGTGAAGCGTGTGCCGTCCGGAAACCAGCCCGTGTAGTGCACCTGGACGCGCCTGCCCGCGACGGCCTCGGGGCCCGTGCCCACCTCCTGGTCCAGGAGGAAGAGGCCGCTGTCCAGGCGCGTCATCGCCGCCAGGTCCACGTTCAGGCTCGCCGCGTACGTCACCTTCGTCGGATCACCATCGTCCGGGTTGCCCACCTGCGTGGGCTCCTTGGGGTCATCTCCACACCCCACCAGCGGGAGCACCAGGACACAGAGCAGCACGAAGCGACGAAGCATTGGAGGTCCTCGGAAAGGAGCGCGGGCCGTGAGGCCCGCGATGAATGGCCCCAAGCCTGCCCCGATGCGTCCGTTCGCGAAAGCGGAAGTGCGACCGCCTGCCTGCCGCCAGGGGCGTCTGGAGCCGCTGGAGAGACCGCTGGCGAAATGCACGGGCACGGGCCGAGGGCTTCCGCTATTCAGGAGCGCGATGCCCCGCTGGCTCAGCCTCCTCTTGTTCTTCGGCCCCGTGCTCGCGCTGATGGCGAGCGCCCATGTCTACCTCTACCGCCGGCTGGTGAGGGACCTCATCCCAAGCCAGGCGCCGCGGCGCGCCGCGCAGGTGATCTTCTCGCTCGGCTTCCTCGGCGCGGTGGGCTTCCGCTTCCTGGGGAGCCTGTTCCCCTCGGACCTGACGCGCGCGGTGGGCATCGGCCTGCTCGCGTGGATGGGGCTGGTGATGTACCTGCTCTTCTTCACGCTGGGGGCGGAGCTGCTCGAGCGTGGCAGGCGCGGGCTCGCGCGCCGTGCCGCACCGCCCGCCGAGCAGCCCTCCTCGGGTCCGCCGTCTCCCGAGCGCCGCGCCATCATCACCGGTGGCCTGGCCTTGGGCGCGGGCCTGGCGGGCGTGGCGACGACCTCGTTCGGCGCCTGGCGGGCCTTCCATCCGCCCGATGTGCGCGACACCCCGGTGCGCCTGCCCCGGCTGCCTCGGGCGCTGGACGGCTTCACGCTGGTGCAGCTCACCGACATCCACGTGGGGGACGTGCTCCAGCGCCACTTCGTGGACGAGCTGGTGGCGCGCACCAACGCGCTGAAGCCGGACGTCATCGCCATCACCGGGGACCTGGTCGACGGCACCGTGGCGGACCTGGGGGCCTACGTGGCCGGCTTTGGCGCCCTGCGCGCGCGACATGGGGTGTACTTCGTCACCGGAAACCATGACTACTATTCGGGCGCATCGTCATGGGTCGCCTACCTGGAGCGTCTGGGCATCAACGTGTTGCGCAATCGCGCCGTGTCCATCGGCGACGCGAGCGCATCGTTCATGCTCGCGGGCGTGGACGACTGGAGCGCGGACCGGATGGGTCTGCCCGGATACGACCTGGACGCGGCGCTGCGCGAGGTGAGCCCGGACCAGGCCTCGGTGCTGCTGGCGCACCAGCCCTCCAACTTCGACGAGGTCGCCCGGCGCGGCGTGGGGCTCCAGGTCTCCGGCCACACCCACGGCGGCCAGATGTTCCCGGGCAACGTGGTGGGAGACCTCATCTGGCGGGAGCGCAACGCGGGGCTCAGCCGCACGGGCGACTCGCAGATCTACGTCAGCCGAGGCTGCGGCTTCGTGGGCCCGCCGATGCGCGTGGGCGCCCCGCCCGAGATCGCCCGCCTGGTGCTGATGCCCGGGTAGGCCCTGGCGGGCTGGCGCGCCGCCTCGTCGGGCATCCCTGGATCGGATGCCCGACACAGACTCTCCGAGGGGCCTGGGGGACTCCGGAAACACATTTCAGGGTGGGCCGTCCATGAGCCGGGTGATGGGGAGTCCCTCGGACGAAGAGCTCATGGAACGGTTCTGCGCTGGTGCACAAGACGCCTTCGAGGCCCTCTTCGCCCGTCACTCGGGGCGGGTGCAGGGCTTCCTGACGCGGATGGTGCGCGACGGCTCGCTCGCCGAGGACCTCTTGCAGACCACCTTCCTGTCCGTCGTCCGGGCCCGCGGCCGCTATGAGCGCGGCACCCGCTTCTCCCCCTGGCTGATGACCATCGCCGCCAACGCCGCGCGCGATGCACTGCGCCACCGTCAGCACGTGGACGCCTACTCCTCCGGAGAGGGCACAGGCGCTCCTACATCCGCGCCCCCACCCTCCGGGGACCCGGCGCTGCGCCGGCACCTGCTGGACGCGTTACAACAGCTTCCTCCCGACCACCGTGAGGCGGTGGTGCTGAGCAAGGTGGAGGGCTGGTCGTTCGAGGAGATTGCCGCGCTCCGAGGCATCAGCGCCGGCGCCGCGCGGCTGCGGGCGCATCGGGGATACGAGAAGCTCCGGGAGCTGCTCGGAGGGCTGGGAGAGGCGCGATGAAGACGCCCATGGACATCGACGCCCTGCTCCAGGAGGAGCCCCGCCCGCCGGACACCGCGGCGCTGGAGCGCGCCCTCGCGAGCGCCCGGAGCGAGCTGGCGCTGCGCAAGCCCGTGCGGAGCTGGCGCACCCTGGCCACGTGGATGATGGCGTCCTCGGGAGGCATCGCGCTGCTGGCCGCCGGGGTGATGCTGGCGGTGGGCGCGGTCAGCGCGGCGGCCCTGTGGACGCGGGCGCCACTGTTGCTCCTGTTGCTCGTGACGAGCGGCGTGTGTGCCTGGGGCGCGCTGTCTCCGCGCGGACGGGATTTGCGTCGGGCCGCCGTGGGACTGGCCATGGCCTGCGCGGCGACGCTGGTGCTCGCGCGCGGCTCTCCGACGACGCCTCCGTCCCTGCCCGGCTGGGTGTGCACCGCGAGCCACCTGGCCGTGGGCATCATCCCCCTGGTGATGGCCGTGGTGGTGTTGCGTGGGGCCGCGTTCCAGCCGCTGCGCGCCCTGTGCGCGGGGTTGTCCGTCGGCACGACGGGCGCCTTCGTCGGCGAGCTGGCCTGCGAGCAGGACTGGCGCCACGTCGCGGGCTACCACCTGTTCGCCTGGGGGCTCATCTGTGTGGTGGCCCTCGTCGTTTCACGCACCCTCAAGCCCCGCTCCTACGCCCCATGAACGACCCCTCCCTCATCGTGAGCACGAACGTGGACGGCGCGCCGGTGAGGATTGGCGAGCGCGTGAAGGTCGTCGCCCACTCGTCCGACGGCACCATCAGCGCCGGCTTCGTGGGCCACACCGGCATCGTCGTGGCGCTCGTGTACGACGACCCCGTGGCCCAGTACCCCGCGGACCCGCTCATCCAGGTGCGCGTCGACGGCCTGGGCGAGGACCTGTTCTTCATGGACGAGCTCGTCCCGGAGTGGGCCTCCGCGCCCCTGCCGCGCCCGCCTCGCGAGAAGAAGGCCGAGCGGCCTCGGCCCACCGTGTGGCGCGTGCAGTGAGCGCCCGACACGGCGCACCGGAGCAGGGCATGATTCCGGGGTGGTGACACCGCCCGACGCTCCACTCCGCCCGCTGGGTCGCAAGGCCTACGGCTCGATTCCCCACCTGCCCGGCTCGCGCACGGGTCCCGCCGACCACCACCTGAGCACCGCGCTGGCCCGCGTCTGCACCGAGCGACTTCGCGACGAGAAGGACCGCGTCATCGTCCTGGAGAAGCTGGACGGCTCGTGTGTCGCCGCCGCGAGGCTCGGGGATGAAGTCGTCGCGCTCGGTCGCGAGGGGCGCCTCGCGGCGAGCTCCCCCAACGAGGCCCGTAGGATGTGGGCGGACTGGGTCTGCCTCCACGCCGAGCGCTTCAGGGCCGTGCTCCAACCCGGCGAGTGGATGGTCGGCGAGTGGCTCGCGCTCGCCCATGGCACCCGCTACGCGCTGCCGCACGAGCCGTTCGTCGTGTTCGACCTGATGCACCAGGGACAGCGCCTGCCGTGGGAGCAGCTCACCGCCCGAGTCGGTGCGGGCGGCTTCGTCACGCCAGGGCTCATCCACGAGGGCGGCCCGCTCGACATCGAGTCCGCCATGGGGCGCCTCGCGTCGGGAGGCTTCCATGGGGCGGAGGACCCCGTGGAGGGCGCGGTGTGGCGCCTGGAGCGACAGGTCGGCAAGGGTGTCAGGGTGGAGCTGCTGACCAAGTATGTCCGTCGCGACAAGGTGGACGGGAGCCTCCTGCCCGAGAACACCGGGCGACCCGCCCACTGGAACTGGCGCCCGTCGGCGCCCTCTGCGCGGGAAGTGCTTCCATGAGCCGGGCCCTCTTCGTCACCGGGAACCGCTTCAAGGCCGACGAGGTCGGCCGACTGCTGGCGGGACTCGACGTCTCGCCCAGGAAGCTCGCGCTGCCCGGCCTCTCCGACGCGGAGCTCCAGGGCCCGGGCCCGTTGGACCTCGCGAGCATCGCGAAGCGCAAGGTGCTGGCGGCCTCCGCCGTGCTGGGCGCGCCATGCTTCGTGGAGACCACCGCCCTGGAGCTGGATGACGGCACCTGCTTCACCGGCGCGCGCTTCAAGAAGGAGCTGCTCGAGCGGGGCATGCAGGACTTCCTCTCCGAGCACGGTGGCCGTCGTGGGCGCACGCGCGTGGCCGTGGCCTTCAGCGAGGACGGGCATCCGGACCGCGTCCGCATCTTCGAGGACGCCATCGAGGGCATGCTGCTCACCGAGCCGCGTGGCAGCGGCGGCTTCGGCTGGGACAACGCGTGGCTGCCGGATGGCTACCAGCGCACGCTCGCGGAGATGGAGCGCAACAAGTTCTTCCTCAACATGCGCCACCGGCCCTACCTGGAGCTGGCCGACCTGCTGCGCCCCGCGTCCCCGGGCGGCGCCTACGAGGCCCACCTCACCGTCTCCGCCCGCTCGGAGGAGGACCTGCGGCGCTTCCGCGCGTTCTGCGACGCGGCTTCCGTGAAGTGCATCTTCATCGAGCTGGGCCGAGGCGCCGAGCCGTTCCAACCCATGACGGCCTCGTACCACCACGGCACGCTCCGCCATGCGCTGGAGGAGGTCAGGGACATGGCGCGCGCGCTCGCCAGCGACGGCTTCGACGTGACGCGAATGAAGCTGGAGGCCCTGGGCAAGAACCGCGACATGCCGGAGGACGACGCCGCGGCGCTCGCCCAGCCGTCCAATTACTTCGAGTTCCACGTGAAGGTCCTGCTCCCCGCGCACGGCGCGGACCTGGAGGCCCTGCAGGCCCGCTGCGCGAGCCATGGTGCCCACCTGTCCCGCAACGCGCGCAAGGTGCGCGAGGACGGCGCCTCCGAGCGCTTCGTCACGCTCCGCGTCCACGGCCTGGGCAAGGTGAAGGCGGACGCGCGCTTCGACGCGCTCCTCGAGGACCTCGCGGGGCTGGGTCTGCCGCTGACGCAGCGGCTGCGCGAGTACACCGTCTACGACTCCAACCACGCGTTGGACCGGGGCTGGCTGGAGACCTCGACATGAGCCCCCTGCCCTTCCCGCTCCGCGCCAGCGCCGCCGCGCTCCGTCGGCTCGCGCGCACGTCCCAGGCCCCTCACCTCATCCTGCGGGGCGGGCTGATGATGCGGCTGTGGAGCGGCCCCGTCCCGCGCCCGGTGGAGGACCTGGACTTCCTCGCGGCCTTCCCGTTCCACGAGGGCGACACGGTGGACCGGTTCGTGGACGTGCTGGGCGTGGACGTCGGAGATGGCTTCGTCTTCGGCGCCCTGCGCTCGGAGGTCATCTGGGCGGAGACACCATTCCCCGGCGTGCGCATCCACGTGGAGACCTGGCTGCCAGGCGAAGAGTCCCCTCAGCTGCTGCGCATCGACACCGGCTTCGGCGACCCGATGAATCCGCCGCCCGCCTGGTTGGACTACGCGACGGACGACGGCACCACCGCGCGCGTGCTCGCGTGTCGTCCCGAGACATTGCTCGCGTGGAAGCTCCACGGCCTCTTCGAGCGAGGCAAGGGACGCTTCCGCCCCAAGGACCTGTTCGACGTGTACCTGCTCACGCGTCACGCGCCGCTGGAGTCCGCGCTGTTGCCCGCGGCGCTGCGGCTCGCGTTCGACTCGCGCGGAGACTCGCTGGACGTGATGGAGCGGCTGGTGTCCGGCGAGCTGGGCCAGAGTCCGTGGAGCCTGGAGAAGTGGGCGCGCTATCGGGCCAGTGAGGCCGAGGGACGCCCCGAGCGGCTCTCGGAGGTGGTGACGGCGGTGTCCGTCGCCATCCGTCCGGTGTGGGCCGCGGCGCGAGCGCTTCCATCCTCGCGCCCGTGACCTGCCTGGGCGTCAGTACGAGGCCGTGAGTCCCCAGTGGATGCTGGAGTACGTGTCCTCGGCCACGCCTCCGTTGTCCCAGCCGATGCGCGCGCCCAGGCCACTGAAGGTATCCTTGTAATGCGACAGCTTGAAGCGCAGCTGGTAGCCGAACGGGCCCCACAGCTCGCCGGCGACGCCCAGCTCCGCCTCCCAGCCGAACGTCGACACTGACGTACCGTAGTCACTCACCTCCAGGTCCAGCGCGCCGCCCTCGTCATCGAACCCCTGGCCGGGCTTCGGGCTGATGAAGAGCTGCCCCGCGGCCTCCAGCCGCACCTGACGAAGCAGCGGCACGGAGACCTCCAGGCCCACCGCCGGGTACAAGCGATGCGTGCTGGACAGCGGACTGTCCGCGTCCTCCTCCACGTCGAACGCGCGCGTGAGCAGGCCCGCCTTCACCCCGGCGTAGCCCAGCAGCTGGCGCGACGAGCCGAAGCCGAAGAAGTAGCGGTACATCGCCTGCGCGGTGAGCACCGAGTCGGTGGCCACCACCTCACGCGTGGCGGACTGGCCCACGTCGTTGAACAGCGTCACGTTGGTGGAGGCATACCCGCGCCGGTAGCCCAGCACCGCGCCCAGGCCGCGCAACGCGGAGGGACGGCGCGCGAAGGGCAACAGCTCCAGCTCCGCGGAGATGCCCAGGTACGGCACGGAGGACTCGTAGTCGGCGCGATCGCCCACCTGCTCCTCCTCGGGCTTGCGGTCGAACTCGCCGCAGGACTTCACGCCCGGACGCGTGCAGTACTTCCGCCACGTCGTCGTGCCGCCCAGCGTGAGCCGGGCCAGCGGCGGACGCGGCGGCTCCTCGCCCACGGTGCCACCCGAGCCCGTGTCCAGCTCCACCTCGAGGAACGGGTCCGTCGTCGTGTGCGACTCGGGCTCCTCGTCCATCGGCGGAGGACCGTCCTTCGGCTGGGGGCCGATGGCCACCATGTCGGGCGCCTTCGGAGCGGGCTTCGGGCGCTCGGGCTCCAGCGGCTTCGGGCTCTCCACGGGACGCTCCGCCACGGGCTCCAGCGGCTTCGGCGTCTCCAACGGCTTCTCGGACGGAGGCGTCGGCGTCCGGGGCGCCTCGGCGACGGGCGTCGGAGGCGTCACGGGCTCGGCGGGAGCGAGCGGCTCGGACGGGGTGACGGGCTCCTCGAAGGGACGCGTCGCGCCACTCAGCGCCTCGCCCACCGCGGCCACCGCCAGCTTCACGTCCGCGGGCGCGAGCCTGCCCCGCGTCAGCTTCACGTCCTGCTCACCCAGCACCGCGCCGCTCGGGTCCAGCACGCGCACCGTCAGGCTCGAGCCGCTCATGGTGCCCGTGACGGCCGCGTCCAGCTTCATCTTCGGCGCCACCTGGGCCAGGGGCGCGTCGGTGAAAAGCGTGTTGCCCTTCAGGCCTTCCTTCTTGCCGAGGGTGGCGTACTGCTTCAGCGACGCCACCTTCACCGGCTTCGCGCGGCGCAGGGCCGACTCGAGCTGTGCCCGGACCTTCCCGCCGCGATCTCCCTCCACCGTCAACACGACGAGCTGCTTGGGAGCCTCCCTGGGCGTCGCCGTCTTCCTGGACTTCGCCTCCCGCGCCTTGGCCGGCTTCGCCTTCGCCTTGGGCGCCACCACCTGGGCGGGCACCGCGCGCTTCTTCTTGACGACCTGCGCCAGCGCTCCCGGGGAGGCCAGCGTCACCGCCGTGAAGAGCACCAGGCCCCAGCGGACCATCGCGTGTTGGGAGTTCATCATTCGGGACTGGAAGGTTCACCCAGCCCGCACGCGATGTCCAGGCTTGCCCGGCGGTCCGCTCTCAGGCGTTGAGGTGCGCCGGGGCTCCCACCACCGAGGGAGCGGACACGGGCCGCCCCTCCGACTCGGGCTCGTTCCCTTCCTCGTCGGGGGCCTCCCGCGCCGACCCGGTGGACTCCGCCACGTAGGCGGCGCGACCGATGCCCAGGAAGTCGCGACGGTAGATGCGCACCATCGCCATGAAGATGGACGCGATGAGCGGCCCCACCAGGAGCCCCATCATCCCGAACACGGCCAGACCGCCGAACATGGACAGGAAGACGAGCAGCGGGTGCAGCGCCATGCGCGAGCCGCACAGCCGGGGGCGGATGACGTTGTCGATGGTCCCCACCAGGAAGGTGCCCCACGCGAGCAGGAAGACGCCCTCGCTCACCTTGCCCATGGCGATGAACACCACGCCGATGGGGCCCCACACCAGCGCCGTGCCGCCCACGGGCACCAGCGCCACCAGCACCATGGCCGCGCCCCACACCCCCGCGTGCGGCACCCCGGCGATGAGCAACCCCACGAAGCCCACCGCGCCCTGGATGAGCGCCGTGACGGTGTTGCCGTAGACGATGGCGTACGCCACGTCGGTGAACTCGCGCGAGAAGGCCTCGAAGTAGCGACGGTCCAACGGAATCAGCCGCGTCACCTCCGCGACCAGCCGGCGACCGTCGAGGAAGAAGTAGTACATGGCCACCGTCATCAGGAACATGTTGATGACCAGCTCCGTGCCCGCGCCCACCAGGTCCTTGAGCAGGGCCGCGCCGCCCGTCACCGCCGCCATCAGCGAGCGCTCCGTCTGCGCGCTCTCCAGGTCGAACCGGATGTAGCGGCTCAGGCCGCGGGGCAGGCTGGAGGCGAACTGGTGACGCAGGTCCACCCGCTCGAGCAGGTCCTGCGCCTGGCCGACGAACTGGAACACCTCCCGCGCCACCATCCACCCGACGAGGGCCAGCGGCGCGAGGATGAGGAGGAATACCGTGAGGGTGGACAACCCGGCGCACAAGGGCTTGCGGCCCCGCAGCTTCTGACACAGGTAGTCCTGCACCGGCAGGAACAGGACGACCAGGAAGCCGCCCAGCAACACCGGCATCAGGAACGGCAACAGAATCCTGGAGAAGAGAATCAACGCCAGCGCAAACAGCGCCGCGAACACGTAGTTCGACCACCGCCGCGAATCAGCCACCGCCCCACCCCACCCCGCCCGACGAGCCCACTGCCCGCTTCCAACCTAGGAATCGCGCTTCCCGCCGGGAAGTCCGACATCCCCCACATGAGGACATCACCCATGACTACTGGACGTTTGACGCTGACGGGCCTCGCGGTACTGGCCACTGCCCTGGGACTCGGCGCCCCGGGCTGCGGAGACTCCGCCGCGCCGTGCACCGACTGTCCGGCGATGGAGGGTCGCTACCGCATGGCCTTCGGCGACGCGGGGGTGCCCGCCGAGTGCCTCAACCTGGGCGTGGAGCTGCCGCGCAACAGGCCCCTGGACGTCACCCGCTCGGCGGACCGACTCATTGGGAACCTGGAGGGCGTGGGACTGTTGGGGACCATCTCCGCCGAGGGCTCCTTCTCCATGGCCGGCACGGGCCCGGGACAGGACGGCGGGCGGATGGACACGCTGAGCCTCGCCGGTCGCTACACGTCCCCCGAGGGGGACGGCGGCACGGCGCGACTCGACGGGACGTTCACGGGGAACTTCTCGCGCCCGGGCGTGGAACCGCCCCAGCGGTGCAGCTTCGTCACCCCGTTCTCGGCGACCCGGGAATAGCGCCACGGGCCGCCAACGGGGCGGACCTGCCTACTTCTTCTTCTCGGCGGCGGCCTTGGCCTCCGCCTTGTTCTTCTTGGCCCGCTTCTTCCAGGCCTGCTTGATCTTCATCTGCACGCGGCGGTGCTTGCTCTTGCTGCGGGCCATCGTTGACTCCTGTGCTCCATGACGGAGACGTGAAAAGAGGCGCTTAACTATCAGAACCTGAAGGGCTCCCGGAAGAGGAACCCTCCGGAGGCGGTCCGGAGGCGGGTTCCGAGGCGGGGGCCGCCCCCTCGGCCACCTCGGGAGCGGGGCGCGTCGGGTAGGGAATGCCCTCCGCCCCCCGGACCTGGGTGGGCCGGGCGGTGGAGACGGTGACCTCCCCCTCCCGGTCCTCGTCCACGGGCTTCTCCCGGGAGGCAGGGGCGCTGCTCTGCTGGGGACGCTTCTTCACCGAGGCGAAGATGGGCTTGCACGCGTCCAGGAAGCGGCGGACCTCGTCCAGGGGGAGCGCCGGGCAGTGGTTGCCGTTGGCGCCCGTCATGGAGGTGGCCATGCACATGGCGTTGAGGATGGCCTCCTCGGTGGCCTCCATCACCGCCTCGTAGAGGGGGTCCAGGCGCTGGTCCAGCAGGAGCTTCAGCTTGTAGACCATCTTCTGCGTACGGCGCGGGATGATGTTCGCGGTGGAGAAGCCCACCACGATTTCGCCCGAGCCGTGCGCCGCGTAGCTGCCCACCCGGCCGATGCCCAGGCCCACGCGCTTGCACAGGCGGTTGATCTGATGGCTGAGCAGCGGCGCGTCGGTGGCCACCACCGCGATGATGGAGCCGTAGGTGGTGCCGCGCTTGGGGGCGCCCTTGAACTTCTCCGCCAGCACCTCGCCCACGGGCAGGCCGCCCACGCGCAGGTTGTGCATCTTCCCGAAGTTGGACATCACCAGCACGCCCAGCGTGTAGCCCCCCAGGACCTCCGGGAGCTTGCGGGAGGACGTGCCGATGCCGCCCTTGAAGTCGCACGTCACCATGCCGGTGCCGCCGCCCACGTTGCCCTCGGCCACCGGGCCGGACGCCGCGTTGCGGATGGCCTCGAAGACGTGCTCCTCGCGCACGTGCCGGCCGGAGATGTCGTTGAGCCACGAGTCATCGCACTCGCCGACGACGGGGATGATGACGTCGTGCTCGTCGCCGATGCCCGGGTAGCGCTCCACCAGGTGGCGGGCCACGCCGTCGGACACCGCGCCCACCGCCATGGTGTTGGTGAGCAGGATGGGCGTCTCGATGAGGCCCCACTCCATGAGCTGCGTCATGCCGGAGACCTCGCCCGCGCCGTTGAGCACGAAGCCGCCTCCCGTCATCCGCTCCATGAAGATGTTGCCCATGTTGGGCATGATGGCCGTCACGCCCGTGCGCACCGGGCCGTGCCCCGGCCTCAGTGGACCGTCGCCCTGGATGAGCGTGCAGTGGCCGACGAGCACGCCCTCCACGTCGGTGATGGCGTTGTACTTGCCGGGCTTGAATCGGCCCAACGGAAGTCCCAGCTCGCGGGCGCGAACCCGCGGTCCCATGTACTCGGGGATGTGCACCATGCCGGCCACACTAGCGGACCATCACCCACCGTCAACCACTCCGAGGGCGTAATATCTTCAGGCGCTCGAAAGGCCCTCGTATGAGGGCCCCCGCGGCCGCGCGTCAGGCCTTGGCTTCGATGCGCGGCACGCCGTCCGTCGACGCGGGCGCGGTGCTGGCATCATTCACGGGAGTGTTCGAGCCATTCGGCGCAGCGCTGCTCCCGGGCGCGACCGGAGCCGAGGTGACGACAGGCGCGGCGTGCTCGTCGAGCGCGGGGCCCTTGTGCAGCCCCGGCTGCACGACGGGATGCGGGTGCTCGCTGGCGGCGCGGCGCGACGCGCGCTCCTTGTAGCGGCGGATGGCGGGGGCCATGATCTCACCGATGAGCGCGCGGTAGTCCATGCCCGCGCCCTGCGCGATGAGCACCAGGTCGCTCCACCCTGGCGTGAGGCCGGGCAGCGGGTTGCACTCGATGAAGTAGATGCGCCCCTTGTCGTCCATGCGGAAGTCGATGCGCGCGACGTCGCGACATCCCAGCGCCATGAACGAGCTGCGCGCGGCCGTGCGCAGCTTCTCCAGCAGCGCGGGCTCCAGCTTGGCCGGCGCGTCGTAGCGGATGCGGTCCGTCCAATCCAGCTTGTGCTGGAAGCTGTACACGGGGTTCTTCTCCCCCTTGTCCAGGAAGACGATCTCCATGGGCGGCAGCACGCGCGGGCGCCGCTCGCCGAGCAGGCCCACGGTGAACTCGCGCCCGCCGATGTACTCTTCGATGAGCGCGGGCTGCTGGTACTTGCTGGCGATTTCCCGCACCACCTCGCGCAGCTCCGCCTCGCTGTGGCAGACGCTCTTGGTGACGACGCCCTTGGAGCTGCCCTCCGCCACCGGCTTCACGATGAGCGGGAAGGTGGTGAACTCCTTGTTGAGCCGCTCCTTGCCCGTGGCCATCAGCTGGAAGTTGGGCGTGAGGATGCCCGCCTGACGGACGATCTTCTTTGCCAGCGCCTTGTCCAAGGCAATCGAGAGCGTGGCCGGATCGCTTCCCGTGTACGGGATGTCCAGCAGCTCCAGCATGGCCGGCACCTGGCTCTCGCGGTTGCGGCCCTTGAAGCCCTCGGCGATGTTGAAGACGATGTCCAGCGGCGTGCTCGACAGCACCGTGGGCAGCTCCGCGGTGGCCTCCAGGTCGATGACCTCGTGGCCCCAGGAAGCAATCGCCTCGCGGATGGCCTGCAGCGTGTTGGGCGAGTCGTACTCGGCCTCGCTGTCCTCCACCGCCTCGCCGTGGGCGCTCGGCTTGACGCGCTTCACGTTGTACGTGAAGCCGACGCGCAAGGGCCCCGTCTTGCGCGCGGGCTTGCCCTGGCGCCGGGAGGAGTCCTTGATCTTGTAGCGCTTGGCGGCGCTCTGGATGATGAAGTTGATGACCCCGTCCAGGTGCAGGCCGTCCAGCTCCGCGGAGGCGTAGATGCCCGCGCCCGGCTCCAGGCTGGGCAGCGCGTTGATCTCCAGGAAGTACGGCACGCCCGCGTCGCTCAGGCGGAAGTCGATGCGGCCCAGGTCGCGGCAGTCGAGCGCCTGGAAGATCCTCTGCGCCATCTTCCGCACGTCCTCGGCGGTGCGCGCCGGGATGCGCGCGGGCGCGAGCACCGAGACGGCGCTCTCCTTCTTCGTCTTCAGCTCGTAGTCGTAGATGGCGTAGCGCCGGCCCGCCGTCACCGCCGGGTCCACCACGTACTCCACGGGCGTCAGCACGCCGTCGTAGTCGTTGTCCACCGCGGCCAGGAACGGCACCGTCAGATCACGCCCCGGGATGTACTCCTCCACCAGCACGCCGGCGGGGTACTTCTCCAGCGCGGCGGACACCTTGGCGCGCACCTCGTCCAGCGTCTCCGCGATGGAGTCCTGGGTGATGCCCTTGGAGGAGCCCTCGAAGTTGGGCTTCACGATGACGGGGAAGCGCAGGTTCTCCGCCGTCAGCTCGCTGAGCTTCTCCACGTACTGCCAGCCCGGGGTGCGGATGCCCTGCTTGGACAACACGAGCTTGGTGAGCTGCTTGTCCAGCGTCACCGCCAGCGCGTACGCGTCCGAGCCCGTGTACGGAAAGCCCAGCTCGTCGAAGAGCGCGGGATAGAACGCCTCACGGAAGCGGCCGCGCCGTCCCTCGGCGGTGTTGAAGATGAGGTCGGGGCTGTACGCCTCCAGCCGCGCCACGGTGCGCGAGGCGGGACCGCTGACCTCGAAGCGCTCCAGCCGGTGGCCCAGCCGCTCGATGGCCGCCGCCAGCGTGTTGACCGTCTCCTGGGTGTCGAACTCCGCTTCCTCTTCCGAATCAGACAACCTGAGATTGTGGGTCAGCGCGATGCGCACGGTAGCCCCCTTCTCTTCTTGAGCGAGCGACCGCGGCGCACCTTCGCCGCGGACATGAGTCTGCCCGGCGCGCGCTGATGCGCCACCGGGTCGCGGGCTGCAACGGTTGCGCCCGCCACAACCTTCCCGTCCACCACCTGCGTCTGCGCCCAGGTGTCGCCGAGCCGCCAGCCGAGCGGATCCCTCACCACGCGCCACGCCTCGATGCCGCCGATGACGACCAGCCCCGCCACCGCGGCCACCGGCCCCAAGGGCTCCGGCATCATCCCCAACAAGACGATGAGCGACAGCGGCGCGTTGCGCAGCGTGCTGTCGCGGTGTCGCGCCGCCGAGCGCGTGGGCAGGTGCATCACCTTCACGCCGAAGATGCGCTTGCCCACGCTCTGGCCCTGGAGCATCCCGTCCGCGAGCAGGAGGAACAGCAGCGCGACGACGGAGCCCGCGCGACCGCACACGACATACAGGCCCCACGCCACCGCCACGTCCACCGCGCGAGCGCCAAGGCGCAGCCACAGCGACGCCTTCGGGTACGGTGAGCCCGGCTCGCTGTCCTCGACGACCAGCCGCAACGCGCGGCCACCGCCACGGCTGGCCGCCATCAGGATGCGCTCTGGGGTCGCGCTCACTCCTCGGGCTCCAACGTGAGACCCTCCTCGGGTGGCTCCGGCTCGTCCAACCCCGCCAGCCGCGCCAGCCGCTCATGCGCGCTCAAGGGATGGAACGGAGGATGGGAACCCTCGCCCGGCGTCCACGCATTCCCCGCCGACGTCGGACCCGACTCGGACAGGCGCAAGAGTTTCGCCCGCGCCGCGTCCTCGTCCGGCGCCGCCGCCGCGCCCTCCCGGGTGAAGAAGATGAACGCCATGGCCGGCCGCTTGGAGGACTCGCGCATCGCGAACTGCACGCCGTCCAGGTTCCAGCCCTTCGCCGTCCACTCGTTCAGGGTGCGCTCCAGCGCTCCCTCGTCCACCGTGGACAGCTCGACCACTTTGTACTGCAACGAAGCCCCGGTACGAATCACGGGGGCGCGCCGGGTGCCGGAGCGCTTCGGCTTCGCCGGACCGCGCCGACGTTGGGGCGGGGGCTTCTCCGACTTGCGTCTGGGACGCTTCTTCTTGGTGGGCATCGTGCGTCGGCTATTTGGACGCAACGCCCGCGGCGGATCAAGCGCAACCCGCGCGCGGGCCCTGGTGGTGTTGGCTACAGGAGCTTCGCGGCTTCCAGCGCGTGGTAGGTGATGATGAGGTCGGCGCCCGCGCGCTTGATGCCGGTGAGCGTCTCCAGCATCACCCGTTCGTAGTCAATCCAACCATTCTGGCCGGCGGCCTTGAGCATGGCGTACTCGCCGGAGACGTTGTAGGCGGCCAGCGGCAGGTCGAAGCGCTCGCGCACGGCGCGGATGACGTCCAGGTAGGCCAGGGCGGGCTTCACCATCAGCATGTCGGCGCCCTCCTCCACGTCCAGCGCGGCCTCCTTGAGCGCCTCGCGCACGTTGCCCGGGTCCATCTGGTAGCCGCGGCGGTCGCCCGACTTGGGCGTGCTCTGGGCGGCCTCGCGGAAGGGACCGTAGTAGCCGGAGGCATACTTCACCGCGTAGGACATGATGGGGACGTCGATGAGGCGCACCTCGTCCAGCGCCTTGCGGATGGCGCCCACCCGGCCGTCCATCATGTCCGAGGGGGCGATGATGTCCGCGCCCGCCTGGGCGCAGGTGACGGCCATCTGCGCGAGCAGGGGCAGCGTGGCGTCGTTGACCACGTGGCCGTCCTCCAGCACCCCGCAGTGGCCGTGGTCCGTGTACTCGCACAGGCACACGTCCGCGATGACCTGGAGGTCGGGCTCGGCCGCCTTGATTTCACGAATGGCGCGCTGGACGATTCCGTCGCGCGCGTAGCCCTGGGTGCCCTGCCCGTCCTTGTGGTCGGGGATGCCGAAAAGGATGACGGAGGGGACGCCCAGGGACTTCGCCAGGCGGGCCTCGGCCACGGCGTGCTCGAGCGAGAGGTTGAAGATGCCCGGCATGGAGGCGATGGGACGGCGCACGTCCCGGCCCTCCACGACGAAGAGGGGGTAGATG
The DNA here is from genome assembly GCF_006518215.1 of Myxococcus sp. AB025B. Taxonomy (NCBI): domain Bacteria; kingdom Pseudomonadati; phylum Myxococcota; class Myxococcia; order Myxococcales; family Myxococcaceae; genus Myxococcus; species Myxococcus sp. AB025B. The sequence continues at coordinate 58 of NZ_SRLW01000052.1, read as the reverse complement.
AAGTTCCCCGGGTCGAGGCGCGTCTCGCGCACCATCTCGCTGTCTCTTACACACATCT
>NZ_SRLW01000529.1:0-3361 GCF_006518215.1 Myxococcus sp. AB025B | reverse complement strand
CCAGCGACGCGGTGAGGCTCTCACCGTCCGGGCGCCAGTCGCGCAGGGCCAGCGCCTTGCCGTACGGGTTGGAGCGCAGGCGGGCCCACTCCTCGGGCGTGCGCTGGATGCCGTCGTCGCGGCGCGGTGGACGGCATCCAGCAACGGCTGGACAAGCTGGCCCGGAGCGCCTCGCTGATTGGCGACATCACGGAGACGGTGAAGGACCTGGCCGCCCAGTCGCACCTGCTCGCGGTGAACGCGGCCATCGAGGCGGCGCGCTCGGGGGAGCAGGGCAAGGGCTTCGCGGTGGTGGCCCGCGAGGTGCGGGCGCTGGCGGACCAGTCGCTGCAGTCCACGCGGCGCATCCGCGACGTGCTCCAGGACGTCAGCGTGGGCATCCAGGACGCGGCCCGCATGGGCGAGCAGGGCGTGCGCACCATCGGCACGGGGCTGGACCAGATGCGGGCGTCGGGGGACTCGCTGCGGGCCTTGTCGCTGATGTCGCAGGAGAACTCGGCCGCGGCCCGTCAGATTGCCGCCGCCGTGACGCAGCAGAACGCGGGCATCTCGCAGATCTCCATCGCCATCTCGGACCTGTCGCAAATCATGGACGCGACGATGAAGCGGCTGGAGTCCACGCAGGAGGCCACGAGCACGCTCGCGCAGGTGTCCGGCGAGGTGGGGCAGATGGCGCGTCAGTTCAACGAGGCGGGCTGACGGCGCCCAACGGCAGCGTCAGGGTGAAGGTGGTGTCGCCCGGCGTGGACGTCAGGTGCAGCTCGCCCCCGTGGGCGCGGGCAATCTTGCGCGCCAGGGGCAGGCCCAGGCCGGTGCCCTTCTCCCGGGTGGTGAAGAAGGGCTCGAAGATGCGCTCCTTCTGGAGGTCGGGCACGCCCGCGCCGGCGTCGTGGACCTGGATGGCGTAGCGCCCGTCGCGCACGGCGCCGTGGATGCGCACGTGGCCTCCGGAGGGCGAGGCCTGCACGGCGTTCTTCACCAGGTTCAGGAGGGCGGCGGTGAGCAGGCTGCCGTCGGCCTCGAGCAGGGCGGGGGAGGCCTCCACGTCCAGCACCACGTTCCGGGACTGGGCCTCCGCGGAGGACAGCTCGCTGACGATGGACAGCAGCGCGGGGGCCTCCACGGGCGCGCGGGCCAGGGGCTGCTCGCGGGCGAAGGCGAGGAAGTCCTCGACGATGCGCTGCAGGAAGGCCACCTCGCGCTGGATGCGCTCGACGTGCGCGCGCGCGTCCTCGTGGGCGCCGGCGCGGAGGTCCTCCTGGAGCAGGCCGGAGAACAGGGCGATGCCGCCCAGGGGGTTTCGCACCTCGTGGGCGACGCCCGCGAGCATCATCTTGAGCTGTCTGTCCCGGCCCTCCAGCGCGCCGCGCATCTCCTCCAGCTCGCGCGCGAGCACGCCGATTTCGCGCGTGGGCTCGGGCGGCACGGGCGTGGTGAGGTCGCCCCGGCCGATGCGCAGGGCGGAGTCCATCAGCCGGCGCAGGGGGCGCGCGAGGCCCCGCGCGGTGAGCAGCGCGACGACGGCGAGCGCGGCCAGGGCGAGCGCGCCCATGATGGCGAAGGTGCGCGACAGCCGCTGCAGGGGGCCGAAGAAGGCCGCGCTGCCCTCCACGCCCACCGCGCCCACCACCTGGCCCGCCAGGGTGATGGGGGCATAGCCCGTCTTGTAGAGGCGTCCGTCGGAGCCGGTGAAGAGCACCTGGCTCGCGGCGTGCTGGCCGGCGAAGACGCGCGCCAGCTCCAGCCTGTCCCGGGCGAGCTCCGGCACCTCCGCGCCCACGGGCAGGCCGCCGCCCACGTCCGCGCGGACGCGGCCCTGGACGTCGACAGCGAAGACGCGGCGCACGTTGCTGGCCTCGCGCACGCCCTCGAGCAGGCGCACCACGTTGCGCCAGGTGCGGGTGCCGCCCACGTCGTCGCCGGGTTCGATGGTGAGCATGCGCTCGCCGTTGAGCTGGCTGGCGGTGGCGGCGGCGATGTTGGAGAGGCTGGTGCCCAGCTCCTCCTCGAGGATGGCGCGCGCCAGCTGGTACACCGCCGTGCCCGTCACCGCGAGGATGAGCAGGGTGGGGACGAGGAACGCCGCGAGCAGCCGCGTCGACAACAGGTGCGGGATGTCCCGCCAGCGGAAGGTGTCTCGGCGCTCCGGGCTCATGCGTGGGCCGGACTCTACTCCTTCGGCCCACGCACGAGGGACTTACCCTCCCCGGGCGCTCACCCACCCCTCACTGACACGAGAACGTGTACGAGCCGGGCGTGCTCCAGGTGCCGTCCGCGTTGATGTTGCGCACGGTGTAGCCGCTGAACGGATAGGGCGAGCTCCAGCAGTCGCTGGCGCGCACGTCGTTGCGCACGGCGGCGGACAAATCCCAGTTGCCCCGGCGGCGCAGCTTCTCGTACGCGGCCACGCGGTCGATGGCCTGCAACCACGTGGCGTCCGCCGCCAGCACGTCGCGGCGCTTCTCCAGGAAGCGCTGCAGCCACGACGACTCCGTGATTCCGTTGTAGCCCACCGCCGGCGCCACCTGAGCCGTGTTGCCCAGCGCGTTGTTGGCCGCGCGCACCAGGCTCTTCACCCCCGACTCGCCGTGGTTGATGTACGCGTCATACAGCGCCATCTTCGACAGCGCGCTCGTGGCGCCCCACTTGTTCGCCTCCGCCATGGCCGGCGTGTAATAGAACTGGTCGCTGACCTGGTCCTGACACGCCTTGAAGTCCGCGCGCGTGGTGGTGTTGTTGTAGCTGGCGGCCCAGTCCGCCCGCCAGTTGCCGATGACATCCAGCTCCGACGTGGATGACTGCGATTGCCCCGTGGACAGGAAGCGGTTGTTGATGGTCGTCAGCCCCGGCATGTACTTGGCCATCAGGTTGCCATTGGCCGCGCTGCGCCGCGCGTTGTAGCACTGGATGACCTGGATTGCGTCGCCCGTGCCCGTGCAGAACCCCGCGCGCCCGCTGGTGTACCCGCGCCCGTCCTGGATGTTCTCCGAGTACGCATACGCGAGCACCGGCGTGTCGTTCTCCCAGATGCTCGTGAGCCCCTCCGACACCTTCTTCTGGTTCTCCGTCAGCCCACCCCCCGGAGGAGGCGGCGTGCTCCCGCAGCTCGGGTCGCTGATGACGATGTTGCTCGCCGTCCACGACGTGTTCGAGTTCGTCGAGTAGTAGAACGTGTAGGACGCGTTCACCCCCACCGTCAGCCCCGAGGTGCGCGAGTACGTGCACGTGCTCCCGCTGCAACCACGTGGCGTCCGCCGCCAGCACGTCGCGGCGCTTCTCCAGGAAGCGCTGCAGCCACGACGACTCCGTGATTCCGTTGTAGCCCACCGCCGGCGCCACCTGAGCCGTGTTGCCCAGCGCG
>NZ_SRLW01000528.1:0-3383 GCF_006518215.1 Myxococcus sp. AB025B | reverse complement strand
GACCCCTCCCGAGGGCCATCCGCTGTCTCCCACCAGCCAGGCGCGCGCCCGGCCCCTCACGGGGAAGTTGAGAAACCGGGGTGACCCTCTAGAGTAGACGCGTCATGAAAGCCCCGGAGACGGACGAAGACTTCATCCAGTGGTACGAGGACTGCTGGGCGGACCGCGATGAAGTCGAGTACCCCAAGATGTTCGGCGCCATCGACGAAGGCGTCTTCACGCTCGACCAGACGGACGCCATCCAGGCCTGGATGGAGAGCGAAATCGCGCAGGTAGAAGGTGAACCGGACCCCAACTGGGGCCCCATGGGCGTGCGCGTGGCCAAGCCCAGCCCCGACTACCCCTACTGGACCTACGTCACCAGTGGCCTGTCCAACCCCTTCACCATCGCCCCCGGTGAGGAGATCGCCCCCGACGCCCCCAGCGGCATCGGCTACGAGATGGTCATCCACACGCCGGAGGAGGCCAAGTGGCCCGTGTTCCGGCTGCTGGACATGATGGCCTACAACCTCGTGTGCATGCGCGCGTTCGCGCTCAACCACCGCTACCCCGTCGAGGGCACGCTGGACGGCGGAGACTCCAAGCTCAGCGGCTTCGTCTTCGTCCGGGACCCGTCGCGCCCCGACCACTTCGCCCTGGAGAGCGGCAAGGTGCAGCTGCTCACGCTCGTCGGCGTCACCAAGAACGAGATGGCCTTCGCGCGCTCCAACGGCATGGACAAGCTGATGGAGAAGCTGGTCGCCGCGGGCTCGGGCTACATCACCCGGCCCGAGCGCGACGAAGTGAAGCTGTAGTCACCCTCTTCGCGCCACGCGCGGCAGCGGCTCCAGGGCCCTGTCGCGCGGGGGCGCGCCCTCCACCAGCGCCCTGAGCGTGCCCGGGTCGAACGGCTTCTCGATTCGCGGCAGCGGCACCGACTGGAGGAACGCCCGCGCCCGCTCCGTGAAGGCGCCGCCCGTCATGAAGACGAAGCGCGACAGCAGCTCCGGCCCCCGCGCCGTCAGCTCCGCGTGCAGGTCCATCCCCGTCAGGTCCGCCATCATCAAGTCGCAGAAGACGCGGTCGAAGTCCGCGTCGCGCTCGAGCAGCGCCAGCGCCTCGCGGCCGCTGTGCGTCACCACCACCTCGTGGTGCCGTCCCAACAACCTCCGCAGGAGCGACGCGAGTTGAGGCTCGTCGTCCACCACCAGCACCCGCTTGCGCTCCGGCACGTCCACGGGCGCGCCCTTCGCCACCGCGTCCGCCACCACTGCCGTCACCGGCAGGCGCACGCGGAACATGCTCCCCGCGCCGGGCGTGGTGTCCACGCTCAGCTCGCCGCGCATGCTGCGCACCATGCCCAGGCTGGTGGACAAGCCCAGTCCGCTGCCCTCGCCCACCGCGCGCGTGGTGAAGAACGGCTCGAAGACGCGCTCGGCCACCTCGGGCGTCATGCCGTGGCCCGTGTCCGCCACCTCCACCACCACCCAAGGGCCCTCCAGCCACGTGGACAGCGTGACGCGGTGCCGGGTGAAGTCGCCCTCGGGAATCGCGTGCGCGGCGTTGACGAGCAGGTGCAGGAACACCTGCCCCAGCCGCGCCTCGTGCGCCATCACCGTGGGCACCTGCGAGTATCTCCGCACCACCTCCGCCCGGTAGCGCAGGTGCGGCATCGCCATGGCCAGCCCGAACTCCAGCGCCGCGTGCACGTCCACCGGGGACAGGTGCGGCTCGTCCGCGCGGGCGAACGTCTGCAAATCACGCACGATGACGCGGATGCGCTCGGCGCCCTCGCGGGCCTCGCGCAGCGCATCCAGCGCCTCGGCCAGCGGACCGCCCTGCACCTGGCCCTGCAGCACCGTCTCCATCTGCTCCAGCGCGAACTGGAGGTTGCCGCTGACGTAGGAGAGCGGGTTGTTGATTTCGTGCCCCACGCCCTCGGCGAGCTGGCCCGCCATGGCGAGCTTCTCCGACTGCACCAGCCGCTCGCGCGCGGCCACCAGCTCCTGCGTGCGCTCGCGCACCAGGGCCTCGGCCTCCAGGCGCCCCGAGTGCTCACGCGTCAAGAGCGCGTCCCGCTCCGCCTCCGCGCGCTTCTTGCCGGTGATGTCGCGCGAGAAGACGGAGACGTTCTGCCCCGAGCACCACGCGTGCACCTCGTGCCAGCGCTCCGGCGAGGTGCGCACCTCGAAGATGGTGGACGAGCCCTCGGCGGCCACGCGGCGCAGCTCGCGCTCGAACAGCGTGCCCACGAGCTCCGGGCACGCCTGCCACAGAATCTTGCGGAAGACCTGCTCCTGCGTGCGCCCGGTGATTTCAGCGGCCTGGCGGTTCACGTAGGTGATGCGCCACTCGGCGTCCACGGTGAAGAACGCCTCGGGGGTGCTCTCCAGCACGTCGCGCACCCAATCCAGCGTGTCGCGAAGGCCCTCCTCCATCCGCAGCGCGCTGGTGACATCGCGCAGGCGCAACAGCACACCGTCGCGCAGCGGCACCGCGGTGCCGAGCAGCCACGCATCACCCTCCGGGAAGCTGTCCGCGGCGGGGCGTCCTGACTCCACCACCTGCTTGAGGATGGCGAGCCGACCGCCGAGGCCCGCCACCGGCGAGATGTCGCCCAATCGCTTGCCGCGCAGCGAGTCGGTGCCGTGCCCGAGCGCACGTGAGGCGGCGGGGTTTGCCCACAGCCACTCGAAGTCGACGATGGCGCCGGACGCGTCGCGCACGGCGCTCAGCACCATGCACCCTTCCGAGTCATGGCGCTCCGCCTCTTCCAGCGCCTCCAAGAGCGTGTCCGCGCCCAGGGCCGGGACTGTCTGTCTCGTGTCCTTCGCCGACATGCCCCGCTCACTCCGGGCATCCGCGCCACCCGGAGGCCAAATCTCCGGAACCCTTCAGCAGGGTCGCAATTCCTGGAAACGTCCGGAGTCCCCGCATGTCGCCATGAAAGGCTCGCAGGCACAAGCCGAGGATGTGAGACCCACATCCGCCTCCCTGACACCTTGGAGCACCGGGTTGAATACGATGAGCCGACCTCTCGCGTGTCCCCTTCTATCCAGGGAGCGGACCAGGATGCCATCCCGGACATGACGCCCACCCTCATCACCGCCGTCCACTTCGAGCCGTTGGACCTGCCGCTGACGGAGCCGTTCGGCATCGCCACGGGAGCGCAGCACGCGGCCGAGAACGTGTTGGTGAAGCTGACGCTCGCGGACGGCACGGTGGGGTTGGGCGAGGCGGCGCCGTTCCCCGCGGTGAGTGGGGAGACGCAGGCGAGCACGCTCGCGGCGCTGGAGGGGGTGCGTGCGGGACTCATGGGGCGGGACGTGCGCGCGTGGCGACCGCTGTCGGAGTGGCTCGGGGACGCAATGGCGCTGGCGCCGGCGGGGCGAGCGGGCGTGGAG
>NZ_SRLW01000527.1:0-3407 GCF_006518215.1 Myxococcus sp. AB025B | reverse complement strand
CTTCCAGACCGTGCGAGAGCGTCACGCGCTTCAGTGCGCCGCGATAGGTGCGCACCGCGGGACGGGGTCTGTCGGTGGGCAGCTCCAACACCGGCGGCGCTCCCGCCAGCTGCTCCTTCCACCACCCCAGCTGCTTCTCCAGCACCTCCCCCTTCAGCCACTCCCTCTGCCATCTCGCGTAGTCCGCGTACTGCACCTCCAGTCGCGCGAGCTCCACCGCCTCCCCTCTCACCCTCGCCCCGTACCCTTCTCCCAGCTCCTTCTCCAGCAGCCCCACCGACCACCCGTCGAACACGATGTGATGCACCACCCACACCAGCACGTGCTCCTCTTCCCCCACCCGCAACACCTTCGCCCGCAGCAGCGGCCCTCGCTCCAGGTCGAACGGTCGCCGGGCCTCCTCCTCTACCTTCGGCAGCACGTCCGCCGCGGACACCGCCTCCACCGTCAGCGACAGCTCCATGTCCTCGTGGATCCGCTGCACCGGCTTCCCGTCCACCTCGCCGAACGTCGTCCTCAGTGACTCGTGCCTGCGCACCACGTCACGGAACGCCCCCTCCAACGCCCTCACATCCAGCGGTCCTGTGAGTCGTCGGGCGAATGGGACGTTGTAGGAGATGCCTCCCGTGTCGAGCTGTGACGTGAGCCACAGTCGCTGCTGCGCGAAGGACTGCGGCACCACGCCACCGTGCGGCTGGTGCGTGAGGGGACTGCGCTGGGCTTCGTGGTCCTCCTCCAACCGCTCCGCGAGCCGGGACACCGTCGAAGACTCGAACAGGACGCGCACGGGCAGCTCACGTCCCACCACTTCGCGCAGCCGCGACATGGCCCGCGTGGCCAGCAACGAGTGTCCGCCCAGCTCGAAGAAGTCGTCCTCCACGCCCATCCGCGCCAGGCCCAGCAGCGGGGCCAGGACCTCCGCCACCACCTGCTCCATGGCCGTGCGAGGCGCCACGTACTCACGCCGCGAGCCCTCGACCCCGGGGGGAGGCAGCGCCCTCCGGTCGAGCTTCCCGTTCGGCGTGAGCGGCAGGCCCGGCAACATGACGATGGCCGAGGGCACCATGTACTCGGGCAGTCGCGCACGCACCCACGCGCGCAGCTCCTGGGACTTCGGGAGCGCCCCCTCCGAGGGAACACAGTACGCGACGAGCCACCGTCCTCCGGGGCCATCCTCGCGCGCCACCACCGCCACCTCGCGCACGTCCGGGTGGCTCGCGAGCACGGACTCCACCTCGCCCGACTCGATGCGGAAGCCGCGCAGCTTCACCTGTCCGTCCAACCGCCCCGCGAACTCGAGCGTCCCATCCCGCCGCCACCGCACCCGGTCTCCCGTGCGGTACAGCCGCGCCCCGGGCTCCGCGCTGAACGGATTCGGGACGAACCGCTCGGCGGTCAGCTCCGGACGACGGAGGTATCCCCACGCCAGCCCATCTCCGCCCGTGTACAGCTCGCCCCAGACGCCCACGGGGACGAGCGACATCGTCGCGTCCAACACATGGACCTGCGTGTTCGAGATGGGCCGACCAATCGGCACGGCGCCGTCCACCCGCGAGCCCGCCGTCAACGGATGGCACGTGGTGAACGTGGTGTTCTCCGTGGGCCCATACCCGTTGATGACGGCTCCCCCTCGCGCCAGACGCGCGCGAACGGCGGCGGGCGACACCACGTCGCCGCCCGTGAGGAGCTGACGCACCCCGGACAGCGCCTCGGGACGCGTGGCCATCACCTGCTCGAACAGCGCGGAGGTCAGCCACAGCGTGGTGACGCCACTTCGCGCCAGCCCCGCCTCCAGCTCCTCCACCGAGGGTGTCCTCGGCGCGAAGACCACCAGCCTCGCGCCATTGAGCAGCGGCCCCCACAGCTCCAGCGTCGCGGCATCGAACGAGATGGGAGCGAGCTGGAGGAAGACCTCCTCCGGTCCCAGCTCCACGAAGCGGCTCCCCTTCACCAACCTCACCACCGCGCGGTGCGGAACGCAGACACCCTTCGGTCGCCCCGTCGAGCCGGAGGTGTACATGACGTAGGCGAGCGACTCCGGCGACAAGGGCAACGCCAGGTCGACCTCGGGCTCGTGAGCGAACGCCGCCCCCGAGGGCTCCAAGGGAACGAGCTTCACCGAACCCGAGACGAGCCACGGACAGGCAGCGTCCGGTGCCAGCAAGGCCGCGAGCTCCGAGTCCTCACACATGAAGGACAGCCGCTCGTCCGGATACGACGGGTCCAATGGAACGTACGCGGCCCCGGCCTTGAGGATGCCGAGCGTCGCCACCACCATCTCCAACGAGCGTCGCGCGAAGAGCCCCACCCGACTCCCGGGCTCGACCCCCAGTCGACACAGGTGGTGCGCGAGCTGATTGGCGCGGCGGTTCAGCTCCGCGTACGTCAGGCGCTCGCCCTCGAACTCCACCGCGATGGCGTCCGGAGTGCGGGACACCTGTGCCTCGAACAGCGCGGGGATGCTCGCGTCGCGCGGATACTCCGTCCGCGTCGCGTTCCACTCCGTCAGGAGCAGCCCGCGCTCGGCCGCGCTCACGAATGGGAGCTCGAAGACGCTCGACGAGGGGCGCTCCACCACCGCCTCCAGCAACGCGACGTAGCGCTCCGCCAGTCGCGTCACCGTCTCCTCGTCGAAGAGGTCCGTGTTGTATTCCCAGTACGTCACCAGCCCGCGGCTCGTCTCGCGCGCGAACAGCGTGAGGTCGAACTTGGAGACGCCCGGCTCCAGCGGGACGTCCGTCGCGACGAGCCCCGGCAGGCTGAGCGCCGCGGACGGCTCTCCCTGGAGCACGAAGGCCACCTGGAACAGCGGCGAGCGGCTCGGGTCCCGCTCCAGTTGCAGCGCCTCGACCAGCTGTTCGAGGGGCACGTCCTGCCGGGCGAAGGCCTCCAGGCACGTCTTGCGGACCTGACGCAGCAGCTTCTGGAACGGGACGTCCTCGACCTGGGCCCGCAGGGCCAGCATGTTGGCGAAGAACCCGACCACGCCCTCCAGCTCACGCTGCCCGCGCCCCGCGAAGGGCGAGCCCACGACGATGTCCCGCTGCCCGCTGTGACGCGCCAGCAGCACCTGGAACGCCGCCAGCAGCGTCATGTACAGCGTCACCCCTTCCTTCCGGCTCAGCTCCCGCAGCCTCTCTTCCAGGGCCGGCAGGGGCGGCATCCACTTCAGGGCGCCCGGATAGGTCTGCACGGCGGGACGCGGTCTGTCGGTGGGCAGCTCCAACACCGGCGGTGCTCCCGCCAGCTGCTCCTTCCACCACGCCAATTGCTTCTCCAGCACCTCCCCCTTCAGCCACTCCCTCTGCCATCTCGCGTAGTCCGCGTACTGCACCTCCAGCCGCGCCGGCTCCACCTCCTCCCCTCGCACCCTCGCCCCGTACCCCTCTCCCAGCTCCCTCTCCAAC
>NZ_SRLW01000526.1:0-3408 GCF_006518215.1 Myxococcus sp. AB025B | reverse complement strand
ACGTCCACGTCGGGGAACTCCTCGGCTCCTCTGTCAGGAGGAGACCGGTTCGGTTGGTTTCACCGAGGAGCTTCCCTCTTTCCCGCTCGTCCCTCCTCGCCATCTACACACTTATAGGGACACGACCGGCTGCACGGCCAGCATCAACTCGGCTAAGTCGCAATTTCGTCTGCGTTGCGCACGGGCAGCACCTCGGACTGGATGCCCATGGTTTTCCCGTCCTTCTCCAGCACGATGCCCTTGGACTCAGCCTTAGCGAGCAGCACCTCCTCGGCGGCTTCATGCGAGCCGTAGGGTTGGCCCTGCTCGGCAAGGCGCTCGCGGAGCGCAGCCTCCAACTCCGCGCCCGTCTGGAATCTCTCGGACGGATTCTTGCGCAAGAGCCGGTGCAGGATGGCCGGGCGGGCCCGGGAACCTCACGCGCTGCCTGTTTCACGTTCTTGGAGCCGAAGCCACAAGAGGCGAGCCCAGCATTACCAGGGGGGCTGGTTGCCGTCACCGCGAGGCGGCAGGGCCTCCGCAGGAGGGGGGACGTCGTTGGGCTGCGGCAGGGCCTGGGGTGCTGCCTCTGCTGGGGCCGTAGGCTCCGTGGCGGTGGCATCGAGCGGCGGGTGAATCCGCTTACGCTCGCGAGCCATGCGGGCGAGAACGCTGGCCTTCTTCTTAGCGGGCTTGTTGAGGCCCACCCCGGTGTAGTCAATCGCACCGTGTGCCGCGTTGCCCTCCACCGGAGCCCAGTATGTCTTCAGCTCCTGAGAGTGGCACTCCTTCGGGGTCACCCCGTAGATGCCGATGGAGTCGCCCTTGAAGTTCTTGGCCGAATCCGGGGCGGACACCTTGGAAGAAAGGTCCACGGAGAGGTGGATGTTGCTCTCATCGAAGGGGCGGAAGGCCTGACCGGAGGGCTCTCCATTCTCATCAAGCCACTTCGGGTTGACGTGGCGGTAGAGCGGCTCCTCGGAGGTCTCGGGCAGCGGCGGCTGAACCAGGTTCGCCATTAGGCCACCTCCCCGCGCGGCGTCAGGTACCGATGGAGGAAGTCTACGAACTCCGCCCGCCCATCGTCCGAATTGAGGTCGAAGTCCCCATCGCCCTCCGCGTTCGTGTCGACATTCACGGCGGTGACGCTGGCGACGTGCTCCTTCAGCATGACGGTGGCGCTGACCTCCCATGCCTCGTACGACCACTCGGCCTCAATGTCGCCAGCAGGGGTCGGATAGAGGCGAGGCTTGGGAATGCCCCCCTCCACCATCAACTCGAAGAAGAAATCCTTAGCCCACGGCAGCTCGGCAGCCGGCAAGGCGCTGCCATTGCCGTCGAGCCAGCCTGGTTCGACAGAGGCGAGCATCCCGAACCTGTCATCGAGCTGCTTCACGGTTGCCCCGTCCAGTGCCGTCGTCACCGTCAGCTTCAGAAGGCGATCGACTTGGCGCAATTTACCCTCACCATCAAAAGTAGCGTCCACCACCACCTCCGCACGCATGAAGCGCCGGTTACGGAGCAGGTCGACGACCTCCTGCTCGCTCCCCACACCCTCCCCGTAAGTGGCCGAAATATTTATGCCATCCCGGGTTCGCACACTGAACGTCCGGATCACCACGTCCATGCCCGTCACCTGGCCAACGAACGTGTGGATCCCGGTTGACAGCACAACCGCCAAATCTCGGAAATCGTCCTTCAGCGCCCGGTGGTACACGGGTGGGTTCGGGACGCCGGGCACGTGCAGTTCCAGCGTGTCGCCCTCCTCCAAGACTTCCCCCATGGAGCGCAGCTTGCCCAGGTACTTACGAGGGAAGGCACTGGGAATGGCCCTCTTCTGGGCGACGGCCTGAATCGTCTCGCCGACAACGTCCCGGGCCTCCTCAAAGAGGTCTTTGCCATTGGCAGGGAACACGATGTCGGCGTGCATGATGCTGCCCGCCACAATGGTGGCACGAAGCAAGTTCGGGATGACGCTGCCGTCCTCCACCCGCCCCAACCGCAGGGAGAAGGCGTCATCAAACCCAGCGGGGACCTTCTTCTGCCCGGTGCGAGTCCAGTACAACGCGCGAGCCGTCTCCAGGATCGCCTGCCGGTAATCGTCCAGCATCGGCAACACCTCGACCGGAATCGTCACGTTGTTCGGGTCGGGGTTGTTGTCGAAGCGCTTGCCGCGAAGGCGGGGCGAGGCGAAGACCTTGAGGTCGTCAGTAGGCATGGTGGAAGGCGGGTTCTAGAAGACCGACTGTATCGCCTGCAACCCACAAGCACTGAGTGCGCCATGATCGCACCCGGCAGGGTCGTATCCCTATAAGTGTGTAGTCGGCGAGCAGGGACGAGCGGGAAAGAGGGAAGCTCCTCGGTGAAACCAACCGAGACGGTCTCCCCCTGGCAGGGGAGCCGAGGAGTTCCCTGAAGTAGACGATACCGAGTTTGCCGCGCCCTCGCACGAGGAGGTGCGCACCGACGTGCGAGGCCTGTTCCTGGGAGCCATCCGCATGACGCTGGAGATGCTGCTGGAGGAGGAGATTCGAGGGCTGGTGGGGGCCGGGCGCTGGCAGCAGGCGGCAGGGCGGAAGGACCAGCGCAACGGCAGCTACCTGCGAGGCCTGCTGACGTCCATGGGGCACCTGGAGGTGGCCGTGCCCCGGACGCGGGCCAGCGGCTCGGCGGAGGCCGTCCTGGGCCGCTACAAGCGGCGCAGCAAGGAACTCGACGAGGCGATTACCAGCGCGTACGTGCAGGGCGTCTCCACGCGGAAGATGGGCCGGGTGACGCGAGCGCTCATGGGGGCGGAGGTTTCGCGTTCGACGGTGAGCCGAGTGACGAAGTCCCTCGAAGAGAAGGTGGAGGGCCTTCGCACCCAGCCTCTCACCCAGGCCTTCCCCTACCTGTACCTGGATGCCACCTTCCTGGACGCCCGGTGGGCGCGCACGGTGCAGAACGTCTCGGCCCTGGTGGCCTACGGCGTGGGAGAGGATGGGCACCGGCACCTGTTGGCCGTGACTCTGGGGGGCAGCGAGTCGCAGGACTCCTGGCTGGAGCTGCTGCGCCAACTGCTCGAGCGAGGGTTGAGGGGCGTGCGGCTCGTCATCGCCGACGGGCACGCGGGACTGGCCGCCGCGGCCCGGCAGGCGTTGCCCGAGGCGAGGCTTCAGCGATGCACGGTGCACCTCACCCGTAACGTGCTCGCCAAGGCCCCCTGGAGGCTGCGAGGGCGGTTGGGGAAAGAGACGTCCGCCATCTTCGAGGCCCCCACCCTCCAGGACGCCAGGAAGCGAATGGAGGCCCTCCAGGAGGGACTGGGGCGCCAGGTGCCCGAGGCCATGGAGTGCCTGCGCCAGGGCTTCGCCGCCGCCACCTGCTTCTTCTCCTTCCCCAAGGCCCACTGGAAGCGCCTGCGCAGCACCAACGGCCTGGAGCGCCTCC
>NZ_SRLW01000525.1:0-3424 GCF_006518215.1 Myxococcus sp. AB025B | reverse complement strand
ACAGCGGAGTCCCCGGTCGCCCCATCCCGACCCCCTGGGAGCTCGGATACCCCTCCAACGCCAGCTGCGCCTTGTCCGCCTTGTACTCCGCGTCCTGCAACGTCTCGGGCGTCAGCGCCAGCTCCGCCTCGTTCAGCAACGCGTTGATGTGCCCCAGCTCATGCAACTGCCCCTCGCCCTCCGCCTCCCCCCGCTTGCGCGACACCTCCGCGCGCAACCCGGCAATCCTCACACGCACCTGCCCCGTCTGCGCGCGGTGGAGCGCGTCCCGCGCCTCGCGATACCTCGCCGAGGCCTCGTGCGGCGACTCCGCCGCCAGCGCCAGCATCGCCTCGCGCAGCTTCGCCTCCGCCGCGTCCAGGTCCGTCTTCTGCGACTCCGTGGCCGCGCTCCGCGCCTCCTCCACCGCGCCGCGAAGCTCCAACAACAGCCGCCGCACGTAGTGCGCGTACGCCCCCTGGTACAGCCGGAAGCCTTCGTCCACGTTCACGTCCGCGCGCGCTCGCGCCTGCTTCAGCCGCTCCTTCACGTCCGACGTCAGCTCCCGCCACTCCTCCAACGAGAAGCCCCGGGGATTGCGCGGCGACGCCACCGCCTGGGACAGCTCCGCGCACAGCACATCGAAGTACGAGCGACGCGCCATCTCGAACTGCTGCCGCGCCGTCGCCACGTCCCCCTGCCCCAGCCGCGCCCTCACGTCCTGCAGCAACGGCAACAGCTCATACGTCAGCCGGAACCCCAGGCTGTCCTCCCCCAGCTTCTGCGCCAGCGCTCGCGCCTGCGCCTCCAGCTCCTCCAGCTTCGCCTTCAACCCCGCCCGCGCCAGCTCCTGCACGTTCTGCCCGCGCAGCACCTTGAGCTGCTCCTCCAGCCGCTCCGCCGGCACCGTGCCCAGCCGCAGCGACGTCTCCGCCTCCTCCATCGCCGCGCTCGCCGACTCGGGGCGCATCTCCGGCGGAAGCGCCCGCAGCTCGCGCGAACAGCCGCGCCACGCCTCGTACAGCCGCAGCTCGGACTCCACTCGCGCAAGCTCCCCGTCCGCCACCCGACCACCCCTCACCGGCGAGCGGATGCGCGAGATGAGCGCGTCGATGCGCCCGCGCACCTCCAGCCCCACCTTGCGCGCGTCCTCCTCCTGGCCCTCCAACAACACACTCATCCTCCGCCGCAGCACGCGCGCCCGCTGGAGCTGCTGCGCCCTCGGCCGGATGCTCTGCGTGTACAGCCGCACGCCATACGACGACACCGCGCCCGCCGCGATGAGCAGCGCGCCCCACAGCCACGGCGTCCTCACCCACACCGTGAACGGCTGCTCCACCGCCACGCCCTGCGGCACCGCCATGCGCACCGTGCCCGTGTACTCGCCCGGCCCGTCCAACCCCTTCAGCCGCATCAGCAGCGTGCCGCTGCCATTCGCCGCCACCGTGACGCCCTCCACCGTGGCCAGGTCCAAGTCCGCCCCGTCCTTGCCTCCACCCTCCAACCAGAAGTCCGCGCCACCGAAGCGCGGCTGCACCAGCGTGGCCCCCAGGTCCGGCGCCTTGTGCGAGAGCTGGAGCAGCCTCGGCACCGACACCTTCCCCGTCACCCCCGCCGTCTCCTTGAACGGCAGGCGCACCGTCGCGTCCACCGCGCCGAAGCCCCACCCCGGCGCCGCCACCACGGGCGACGTCGCCACGAACTGCACCGCCGGCACC
The DNA here is from genome assembly GCF_006518215.1 of Myxococcus sp. AB025B. Taxonomy (NCBI): domain Bacteria; kingdom Pseudomonadati; phylum Myxococcota; class Myxococcia; order Myxococcales; family Myxococcaceae; genus Myxococcus; species Myxococcus sp. AB025B. Next base: position 1,727 of record NZ_SRLW01000525.1, on the reverse strand, counting down.
GCCTGCACCCGCGTGACGAGGAGCGACGTCGTCTCGCGCCCGCCCTCGTGCACCAACACCACCTGCCCCGTGTAGTCCCCCGCCGCCGGCAGCTTCCCGGACACCTCCACGTGCAGCGGCGAGCGCGGGGACAACGGCGCCACGCCCGCGTCAGCCGAGGCCGGCTCGCGCACCACCGCCGTCAGCGCCACCTGCGAGCCGTCGCTCGCCTGCAGCGGGTCCACCAGCACCGTCACGCCGCCGGGCAGCCCGTCCTGCACGCCCGCGTCCGTGGAGGGCGGCGACAGCAGGTCCACGCGCAGCACCGCGCGGAAGTCCTCCGACGTCGTGCGCAGCTTCACCTCGTTGCTGGCCGTGGCGCCGGCCACGCGCAGCCGCGACTGGGCGCTCGCGCCACGCCACGGCGCGACGAGCAACACGAGCAGGGCCAGGAAGCAGAAGCCCCGACCACGGAGGAAGCGGGCATCGAGGACGAACATCCACCGACGATAGCAGGCGCGCCCCCCGCCTCCAGTTCACACCCGCCCTCACGTCCAGCCGAGCAGCGCCTTCACCTCCGGGGACAGCCCATGGCGGATGGTGTCCGTCGGGATGCCCTCGTTGTGTCCCATGGCGGACGGCATGCGCGGCCCGCCGCTGTGATGCAGCGCGACGAGCCGCAGCTCCTGCGTGAAGCAAGGCGCCCCCGAGGAGCCCGGGCTCGTGGACGTCCGATAGGACACCCGCGTGCGCGAGGCGTTGACGCCCAGGAACTCGTCCAGCGCCACGCTCATCGGCTGCCCCTCCGGGTGCTGGACGATGAGCGCCAGCTGGCCAGGGATGATGGGCGTCGGCTCCTCCGGCAACTCCAACCAGCCCCTCGGCGCGTCCTCCACCTGCTCGTCACCGGGCGCGCCCTCCACCTGGAGGAAGGCGTAGTCGAGCTCGCTCGCCATCGCCTCCCTCGGACGCGGGTGCATCAGGTCCGCGGGGCTGTACGGGCTGCGCGCGATGCAGCGCTTCACCACGTACTGCCTGCCCGGCTGCAGGAGCGTCCGGTCCGGCAGCACCTTGTGGTCGAAGCGCACGCGCAAGGACTCCAACAGCCGGTTCTCGATGACATGGAAGTTGGTGAGCACCACGTCGCGCGACACCAGGAAGCCCGTGCCCAGCGAGGCCCCCACCACGGGCTCCACCCGACACACGCGCCGCTCGATGGCGGACAGGCGCTTGCGCCACCCGTCCGCGGCGCCCTGCTCCCACGTCGGGCCGACGATGCGCTCCAGGCTGCGACGCGGGACGCTGCGCTGCACCGACGCGAGGTAGCCCTGCATGAAGCGATTCAGACGGGGATGGCGCGGCTGGGCGCCGTGCATGCCCGTCACCAGCTCGCGCGTCCACCCCTCCGACTCCGCGCGGAGGATGAGCCCCGACGCCCGCTCCCTCGGGCCTCCCCTGGGCACGAGCAACTCCAAGTCCCGGTGACAGACATTGGCCACCACCCGACGCAGCTCCTCCACCGAGGGGAAGGCCCCCAGCAGCGCCAGCAGCAACTCGTCTCTCTCCGCGCCGTCGAGCTCCATGGTGCCACCCGTGAAGAACCGCTGACGAGGCCTGCCCCGGCCCGCCGCCGCCGCCGTGGCGCTTCCGTATTCTCCGCACGGCGCGACAGGATTCCCAGTGGAAGCAGCCCGCATGCCCTGACGTGCAGGGCCCCGCTGGCTGGCAGGACACCCCACCCCCCAGCC
>NZ_SRLW01000524.1:0-3436 GCF_006518215.1 Myxococcus sp. AB025B | reverse complement strand
GGAGCACCCCGCGCCCCCACGCGGCCAGGGCCCCTGCCCCCGAGGCGCGCACGGCGCCGCGCTGTAGCGCCACCGTGTCAGAAGGCCCAGCCCAGGGACACTTGCAGTCGCTCATCGAAGGTCCAGCTCCGGCCCTTCGTGGAGGTGTTCACCTCGCCGCTCGGCAGCACCGGCTGACGGCTCTCATACCGGTCCGAGGAATGACGTGCACCCACGCCGACCCCCGCCTGCACCGCGAGCCCCTGTCCCAGGATGGCGGTGTAGCCCACCAGGGCCGCGCCCCCGAGCTGCAGGGAGCGGATGCTGCTCTCATTGCCCTCGTCCTCGACGACGAACTGCTCGTACTCGCGCCACTGGTGGATGACCTCCAGCTGCGGTGACACCCAGAGCCCCTCGGGCGCCGTCCCGGACAGGAAGAACCGGGCGCGCGGCACGACGCCCAGCTGGAAGAGGGAGTCCCTCGTCTCCAGTCGCTGCTCCGTCCGCTCCAGGTCCCTGCTGCCATTCGAGACATGCACGCCCACGTGCAACCCCAACCCCACGCTGACGCGCGGCCCCACCACCCGCTCTCCCTCCAACACCAGCTGTCCCCAGTCCGTGGGATTGACGGCGAGCCCCACCACCGTCTTGCGAGGCACGGCCTCGGTCGACACGGTGCTGGATGGGTTGGCATGGGCGACGGCGGACGACAGCAACACCAGACACAGCGACGACATGACTCTCATGTGCGGAACTCCCCTGTGGATGCAACACCCCGGGAGGCTCCTCCCCGGGCAACAGGCGCCCACTGCAACGCGCGTGCACAACCCATTTCGAGAGGGAGCCGCGCTCGACGAGGACCGACGCCGAGGACAACCTGTCAGCACTCCGCGTTCCAGGGCCGGACACGCTGACAGCGCTCCTGGGATTCGACGCGAGGCATTGCGCAGGAAACCCGCGGCCAGGGTTCTTCCCCGCGAGAACTCTCTCGTATGGGAATGGAGCCCTTCGATGTCGCGTTCGCGTGTGCTGTGGGTGGTGGGGTTGCTGGCGCTTGGCGCGTGTGGTGAGGACCACGAGCCCCGGGAGGAGCCGGGGAACAGGCCGCCGCCGGGCGGCTCCAATCCCCCCGTCACATATCAGCGCTCCAACGTGACGGGCACCTACGCCGTCACGGGCACGCTGCAGAGCAACGCTCCGGACGGGAGCGGGCACAACATCGCCAACCTCCGGGACACCATCACCGTCTCGGAGAACACGAGTGGCCTCAACCTGCTGAGCATCAACATCGCCAGCATGAGCTGCGGCGGCGGCATCCGCGCGGCGATGAACGGGGAGCGCACGTTCGACGTCAGCGGGGGCACGTGCCCGGTGGACGTGGAGTCGGGCTGCACCGCGAGCATGAAGGTCAACGACGGGAGCGGCAGCCGTGACGCGGGCGGCGCCTTCCAGCTCGAGCTGCGCGGCGAAGTCTCGATGACGTGCGGACCGGTCTCCAGCCGCCGGATGTTCGTCATGAGACTGGCGGGCACGTCCTCGGGGCTGTCCGCCCCGGACACGACGTTCGAGAAGCTGTCGCTCGGGGCGAGCATCTCCGACACGCTGGAGCTGCTGTCGACGGATACCGGACACACGCCGTGAGGCGGACGGACGACGCGCCGTCGCCGTGAATTGCGTGACCGGGACGTCGTAAGAATACTCCGGCCCCAGGATTCCAGTCGGGAGCGGAGGATGTCGATGATGCGGATGCGCGTGGTGACGGCGGCGCTGGTGCTGGGGCTCGGAGCGTGTGGAGGTGACGACGGCGGCGACGATGGCGGGACGGTGGACCATCGCCCCAACGTGACGGGCGCCTACGCCAGCACGGGGACGATGACCCTGGTCATCTTCGGCCAGTCACAGACCAACGACTTCTCGGACACGATTCGCATCGCCGCGAGCGCGGGCTCCAACAAGTCGGCCCTGAACCTGCGCTCGGATGCCTTCGAGTGCGGAGACGGCTTCCCGGGCACCATGACCGGGGAGCGCGCGTTCTCCGTCCAGCAGACCGAGTGCCAGGTCCACCTGGACGAGCAGGACTGCGACGGGACGTTGACGGTGCGCTCGGGCACCGGCAACCGGGACGAGGCGGGGGCGCTCCACCTCTCCATGAAGGGCGACTTCTCCTCGCGCAACTGCGCCCCCATCCCCGTCACCGGCCAGTTCACCATGGAGCTGACCGGCAACCGCACCGGCGAGTAGCCCTTGTGCCACCGCGCGCCCCGACGAGCTTCCGGGGCGCGCGTGGAGCCATGTGGCCAGGTTGCGCTGCCAGGAGTCCTTGGCGCGCTCCTTCGCCGCGTCCCCTGCCAGCCCTCGCCCACCCGCACCGCCGCCGCCACCACGGGCACCAACGCCCACGGCGCCAGCCTCCGCGCCTCGCGCACGAGCCCCCCTGGGGCGCAGCTTCTCCAGCAGGCTCACCGAGTCCGCCGCGCGTCGTCCGCTCAGCCGCACCGCGAGCGCCTGGGCGATGCCCAGCCGCTGCCGCATGCCTCCTGAATACTCCTTCACCTCGCGCTTCGCCGCGACCGTGAGGTCCAACCGCTCGAGCAGCTCCGCGCACACCTTGGCGGACGATGTCCACGCCCTCCAGCGTCACCTCACCCGACGTGGGCTCCAGCAGTCCAAACATCCCGAGCGGAATCTCCAGGTCCACGCCACGCAGCGCGGACACCGGCCCCGGATACACCTTCACCCGCATGCGAGGGAGAGCATCGCTCCCTCCACGCAGACGACCTCCCGCCGTTTCCCCGCCCTGAGGCGAACCGCGACGACGAAGGTCTTCATCTGAAAGGCAATCGGCTGGCGTTGAATTGCCGCTCGGCCCGAAAGCCAGACATCACCTCACGGCGCCGAGCGCACCAGCCGCAATGGCACGCGCGCCCCCGTGGCTGCCGAGGCCGCCAGCATGGGCACCTCCGGCGACAGCGTCTCCGGCTTGCCCTGCGTGAGGAACTCCACCGCCGGCGCCACCACCTGCGGCGCGTACAGGATGCGGTGGTGCCCCAGGCCCTGCGTGCGCGTCAGCCTCGCGCCCGGCCACGCCCGCGCCACCGCCTCCCCCGCGACGAGCGGCACCTCCCGGTCCCCCACGTCGTGGAACACGTGCAGCGGCACCTGCCCCAGCAGCGGCACGAAGTTCGGCAGCGCCAGGTCCTTGAGCCGCACGTGGAAGCGCCGCTCGATGCGCTCCTCCATCCGCATCCACACCCCGTCCGTCAGCCCGAAGGCGCGCGCGAAGGCCTGGATGCCCCCACGCGGGTCCGCCGGTGGCGACACGAACACCGCGCGCCCCACCTTCAGCCCATCCCGCATCGCCACCGCCGTGGCCGCCGCGCCCAACGAGTGCGCCACCACCGCGTACGGCCCCCCCGTCGCCCTCGCCACGTCCGCCACCACCTCCGCCATCTCCGGC
>NZ_SRLW01000523.1:0-3457 GCF_006518215.1 Myxococcus sp. AB025B | reverse complement strand
TCGCCACCCCGGCCCCCCAGCCCTCGGGCGAGGGCGCCAGCAAGGCGGCGAAGAAGGGCGCCAAGGCCGAGGAGCCCTCCATCCTGGAGCGCATCGCTCCCAAGAAGCGCGTCGCCGTGGACGAGGAGACGACCTCGCCCGTGGATCAGGACGAGGGACACAGCTTCCTGCGCCGCGACCTGCCCCGCCCCCGCGGCCGGTTCACCCGCGTGGAGGCGCCTCGCACCCCGTTCGTGGAGCTGACGCGCCAGAGCGGCAAGGAGGTCCTGGAGGCCTCGCTGGAGGGCTCCGAGCACCGCTTCGCCCTGCTGCGAAACCTCTCGCACCGCTTCAATGGCTCGCGTGGAGACCTGTCCCTGGTGGACCTGGAGACGGTGCTGCGCGATCACGGCCTGCTGGAGGCGCTGCAGGAGAAGGAGCGACTCCAGCTCCTGGATGCCTACACGCAGCAGCGTGGCGCCACGGGCCGGGTGGGCTGGGCGCTGGGCGTGAGCCCGCCGGAGCTGCAGCGGCTGGTGTCCGCGGTGGGGCTGACCGAGGAGGTCGAGGCCCTGCGCGAGCGCTTCCGCCGCGAGGCGCTGGCCACGTCCCACCTGACGCACCGGCTGGACCTGCTGGGGCGCGAGAAGTACCTCGCGGACCTGGGCATCCAGCGCAAGTTCAACGACTCGCTCCGCAAGGAGCTGGAGCGGCTGCTGAAGGACGAGGTCCCCACCGCCTCGGACCTGCACGGCCTGGCCGAGGCCGTGGGCCGCAAGTATGGCTCGCCCGGTGAGCTGGTCTTCCGCGCCATCGAGCGCCTGGGGCTGGCGGAGGGGCTGCGCAAGCAGCTGCACTCCGGTGGCCCTTCCTCAACACCCTGAAGAGGCAAATCACCCATGCCCATCTACGAGTACGCCTGCCAGAGCTGTGGAAAGATCATCGACGTGCTGCAGAAGATCTCCGACCCGACGCCCGCGGCCTGCACCGCCTGCGGCGCGGAAGGCTCGCTGACCAAGGTGGTCAGCCGCTCCAGCTTCGTCCTCAAGGGCGGAGGCTGGTACTCGGACCTGTACAGCTCCACGAAGAAGGACGGCGACTCGTCGTCCTCCTCCAGCGCGTCGTCCAGCAGCTCGTCCTCGTCGAGCAGCGCGTCGTCCAGCAGCAGCGCGTCGTCGAGCAGCACGCCCGCCGCGTCGAGCCCCGCCCCCGCGCCAGCGGCGGCCTCCAGCGACAAGAAGTAGTCGCCCGGGCGGGAGGGGCTGAAAATTCGCGCGGGGTCCGGGAGCGACGCACACTCGCTCCCCGTGCCCTTCCCTCCCTCCAAGCGTCCTCCCCGTCGCTGCGCCCTGTGTGGCCATCCGGAGCTCACGGATACGCGCGGGCTCGGCCGCTTCCTGCTCGTGCCGGACCCGCAGGGCCGAGGCCCCGTGTGTCCGTCGCAGCGCGGCTGCCGTGGCGGCAAGCGGGACAGCGCGGCCGAGTCCACGCTGACGCAGGCCTCGCGCTGAGCTAAACCGGGACCTCCCGCGCGCCCTGTCGCGGAAGGTGCCCCGATGCTCGCTCGACGCCCCCACTCCCTCCTGACTGTCCTCGTGCTGACCGCGCTCGCGGCCGGCTGCGGCAACTACACCCGCATGGCGCCGGACGCCCGCACGTCCCTCCAGCGGACCCTCACCGGCCCCGACGCGGAGCAGTACCTGCGCCTGTCCGGCAACGTCACGCCCTTCTTCGGCGACGGCTCCAAGCGCCTGCTGACGCCCTACGCGCCCGAGGACGTGCGCCTGCTGGACGACAGCAGCGGCAAGCCCATCTCCCCCGGCGCGGTGGAGCGCACCCTGCCGGTGGGCACGAAGCTGCGCATCACCAAGGTGGAGTTCCCCACCGCGTGGGTGGTGGCCGAGCGCGTCCTCTACACCCCGCGCACCTGGCCCTGGGTGTACCTGGCCGAGGACGGCGCGAAGCCCGACGCCCCGCCCCTCATCCTCGTGCTGCCGCCCAACCTGGATCAGCCCAACGACTTTCGCGCGGAGTTGGAGAAGTACCTCTCCCCGCAGAACCCCAAGGCCCTGATGGAGGCGTTCGCCGCCCCCGTGCGCGACGCCATCCGGGAGAAGCGCCTGGTCGCCAACATGTCGGCGGACGCGGTGCGCATGGCCTGGGGCCCGCCGGAGCGGGTGCGCCGCTCGCTGGAGGGCGCCGCCAAGAACGAGGAGTGGACGTACCCGGGTGGGCGCCGCAAGGCCTTCCTGTCGGACGGCCGGCTCGCTCGCGCCGAGGAGGCCGGGGCCTCAGTTCTGCCTTGAGACGAGGCCGGGGCCTTTGTGCTGCCCCGGGCCGCCGAGGCCCTACCGGCGACCGCCGCCACCACCACGGCGGCGCTTGCCACCCCCACCGCCGCCCTGCTTGCGGGCCGCCTGGGCCTCCCCTGGGCGCGTCAGCCGGGGCAGCTCACCGGCCATCACCGGCCAGAACTCGCCCTTGAGCAGCTCGGTGATGAGCTGGGCCTGCGACGTCACCGGGTTCTTGAAGAACGTGGCGCCCCGGCCCACCTCGTCCAGCGAGCCCCGCGCGTCGCTGCCACCGGTGCACGGCAGCTTGAGCGCCTCGGCGGCCTCCACGGCCAGATCATTGGACGTCTGCTTCACCCGGGCGTTGTAGCCCTCCACCGCGCACAGCACGTTGAGCGAGCGGACGTAGTCCATGGCCGGGTTCGGCGAATCCCTGTCGAAGGGCCGGGCGGCGACAATGGCCGCACCCAGGGCCTTCACCTTGGGCAGACACTCCGCGGCGCTCCAGGGCTTCTCGCGGTTGCTGCCCCACATCTGCACGGGCTCCGGGGCCAGCTCCGGCTTCGGGAAGAAGCACAGGTATTGGCCTCGGTCCGTGACCAGTTCCAGCCCGACGAAGACCTTCACCTTCGCCTTCGCACCAATCTCGAACAGCTCGTCGCAGCCGTCCTGGGTGTTCGTCTCGGTGAAGGCCACCCCGTCCAGGCCGAACATCGCGGCCCGTTCCAGCACGGCGCGAGGGTCCAGCTCGCACCCCTTGGACAGGTGGGAATGGGCGTGCAGGTCGATGAGCATGGGCGCCGCTCCCTAACAGGCTCCCCCGGGGCTGTCGAGCCCGTGCTGCCCGCCCCGCCCCGCTCAGGCGAAGGCGTAGGACTGGAAGGTCCCCTGCTTGGCCTGCGTGTTCTTCTCCTCGTAGGTGCGGATGAGGTAGCCCATCAGCATCAGCGAGGACGTGTTCTCCAGCACCCGGGACGGGTCCTTCGAGATGAGATTGGCGCTGTAGTTGAGGAAGAACTGCGCCAGCTCCTCCCCCGCCTCCTTGACGATGAGCGCGTTCAGCGCGGTGGGCTCCATCGTCCGGATGGTGTTGATGAAATCAACCGCCAGATCCTTCTTGGTCTTCACGTCCACGGGCCTGCCCCCTTCCCCAACACGCCGCCACTCGTGGCCCCTGCCGCGCGCGC
>NZ_SRLW01000522.1:0-3507 GCF_006518215.1 Myxococcus sp. AB025B | reverse complement strand
CAGTCCTGGCCCCGCCCCCGGATGTCCGCGCTGAAGAACAGGTGGTCCTCCACCACCGTCAGCGCCTGCGGAAACGAGCCGCCCGGCCCCAGCTCCAGGTCCCCGAAGATGCGCGTGCGCGCGGCCGTGCCGTCGCTGTCCCAGAGCTCCACACCATGGGTGCCGTCGTCTGCGGCGAAGAAGAGCGTGTCCGCGAGCACCGCGAAGTTCCGGGGGTTGGAGCCGACGTTGCCCGCGCGCACGTCCTCCACCAGCACCGTGCCCGCCGCCGTGCCGTCGCTGCGCCACAGCTCCAGGTTCTCGTCCTCCATGTGCGCCGCGGCGCTGAACACCAGCCGCTCTCCCACCGCCGCCAGCTCCCCCACGCGCGCGAAGGTGCCCAGCATCACCGGCGCCCTTCCCGCATCCGACACCATCAGCCCCACCGCGCCGTGGTGCTGCTGGCTCCTGACGAAGAACAGCTTGCGGCCCACGGGCACCAACGGGAACTGGAAGCCCAGGTCACTGGGCACACGCAACACCTCGACGGCGTTCGGCCCCACGCCCAGCCGCATCAGCCGCGTGAACAGCCCCCGGGACGAGATGACGAAGTACAGCGCGCCGTCCCCACCCCGGGTGAGCTGGTCCGGCGAGGAGTCCTCCACCCCCGGCTCCAGGTCCTCCACCAGCACCGTGCCCGCCGCGGTGCCGTCGCTGCGCCACAGCTCCCGCCCATGCGCCGGGTCTCCCGCCGTGAAGTACAACTGCCCCTGGTACTCGAAGAGCGCGTTCGGGAACGAGCCCACCTCGCCGGGCCAGATGTCCTTCACCCGGACGGTGCCCTCCGGCGTCCCATCCGAGACGAACAGCTCCCGCCCCGCCGCCGGGTCGTTCGCGGCGAAGAACACCTTCGCGCCCACCCGCGTGAACCAGGCCGGCTCCGAGCCGCCCACCCCCGGGAACACGTCCTTCAACAGCCGTGTCCCCGCGCCCGGCGCGCCCGAGCTCACCCAGGGCTCGCGGCCGCGCTCCGCGTCCTCCGCGCTGAACACCATGCCGCCCGCGCTCGGCGCCATCGGCGGGGTGTAGGGCCTGTCCTCCACCAGCGTGACCCCCAGCGACACCGCCGTGCGCGAGCAGTACTCCCAGGACTCCAACAAGGGCGAAGCCGCCGCCTCCACCGGCTCCGGCGCTCCCGAGGCCGGGGCACACCCCACGAGCAGACCCACCCACAGCAGCCAACGGCACCTCATCGGGACATCTCCTTCGTCGACACGACTCGAGCCAGACAGAGGACCAAGCCACCTCGCGCCCCCCGCGGACAACGGTCCTCCGGTGGCACGGCCCGTCACCCAGCCATCAGTGACTTGCGACGGGCGAACAGCTCGCGCCCGCGCGCGACGTCCCTAGGTTCTGGCCCCTCGTCCGCCCGCCCCCGCCTGGAGCCCGCAAATGCGCCACCCTCCCCTGCCTCGTCGGTGCGCGGTCCTCGCCGTCCACCTGCTGGGCCTCGTGGTGCTGGGCGCCACCTCGGCCAGGGCACAGGTGCCGTCGCTGGTGGGGCGCTGGTCCAGCGTGCTGACCTGGCCCATCTCCGCCACGCATCTGTCGCTGATGCCGGACGGCAAGGTGCTCTTCTTCGGCGAGTTCGCGGAGGGCGCGCTGCCGCCCCGCCGCTGGGACCCGTCCACCGGGGCGCTCACCACGTACCCGTACGCGGGCTACAACATCTTCTGCAGCGGCCACAGCTTCCTGTCCAACGGCAAGCTGCTGGTGACGGGCGGCCACATCGCCAGCCACGTGGGCCTGCCCGACACCAGCGCGTTCGACTTCAACACCAACACCTGGACCCGGCTGCCGGACATGAACGCCGGGCGCTGGTACCCCACCAACACCACGCTCTCCAACGGCGACGTGGTGGTCATCTCCGGAGAAATCGCCGGAGCGGGCGACATCAACGAGATTCCCCAGCGCTTCATCGCGGGCACCAACACGTGGCGCACGCTGACGAGCGCCCGGCGCAACCTGCCCTTCTATCCGAAGATGTTCCTGGCGCCCAACGGCCAGCTCTTCTACGCGGGCTCGCTGCGCGGCTCGCTCTGGCTGAACCCCAATGGCAACGGCGCCTGGACCACCGGCCCCCTGAGCAACTTCGGCGGACGCAGCTATGGGCCCGCGGTGCTCATCGACGGCAAGGTGACGCTCTTCGGCGGAGGCGAGCCGCCCACCGCCACCGTGGAGCAGATAGACCTCACCGTGGCGGCGCCGAGCTGGCGGTACGTGGCGCCCATGAGCATCCGCCGGCGCCAGCACAACGCGGTGCTGCTGCCGGACGGCACCGTGCTCATCGTCGGCGGCAGCAGCGGCAGCGGCTTCGACGACGCGGCCTCGCCCGTCCGCCACGCGGAGCTCTACAACCCCGCCACCAACACCTGGACCTCGCTGGCCAGCCAGGTGCGCTACCGCGGCTATCACTCCACCGCGGCGCTCCTGCCGGACGGGCGCGTGCTGTCGGCCGGCGGCGCGAACGAGCGCACCGCGGAGGTCTTCTCCCCGCCCTACCTCTTCAAGGGCGCGCGCCCCGTCATCACCGCCGCGCCCACCACGTCCCAGCCCGGCGCCACCTTCTCCATCACGACGCCCGACGCGGCCCGCATCACCCGCGTGTCGCTCATCGCGCTCAACTCCACCACGCACACCTTCGACATGAACCAGCGGCTGCTCACCCTGGCCTTCACCCGGACCTCCGGCGCCCTCACCGTCACCGCGCCCCCCAACCGCAACCTCGCGCCGCCGGGCTACTACCAGCTCTTCATCGTGAACGACGCGGGCGTGCCCTCGCACGGCCGCAGGCTGCGCATCCCGCCCCCGTGAGCCCCGCGTCGACACGCCCTGCGGGCCCCGGCGGATTCATGGAAGGATGCCCGGGTCATGGAACGCTCCTGCCCCGTCTGCCCGCCCCCCGCGCCCCCGCTGCGCGTCATCGACCTGCGCGGTGTCCCCGTGGACACCTGCGCGCGCTGCCAGGGACACTGGCTGGACGCGGGCGAGCTGGAGCGGCTGGCGCCGGGCTGGAGGACGGAGGCACTCCAGGCCGCGCTGTCCTCCGCGACCCGGCGCTGCCGCCACGCGCGGCACCATGTTCCGGCCACGCGCGAAGAATGTGGCCTGTGTGGCTCACCCGTCGCGCGCTGTCCGTCCTGCGACGAGACGCTGTCCCAGGTGCGCACGGAGGTCTGCGCGGTGGATGTGTGCTCGCGCTGCCACGGGCTGTGGCTGGACGCGAACGAGCTGAAGCAGCTGATGGACTGGCACCGCCGCTGGAAGCGGCCGCTGGTGGTGGGGCTGACGGCGGCGGGCACCACGGCGGCCGCGGCCGTCGCGCTCTCCCAGGTGGCGGGCGACACCCCGACCCGCACCCGGGTAACGGAAGTCCTTCAGTCCACGATGGAGCAGGCGGCCGAAGCGGTGGACGTGGTGGAGCTGGCGGTGGGGGCGGTGGACCTGGCGGGCAGCGCCGCCGAGGGG
>NZ_SRLW01000521.1:0-3534 GCF_006518215.1 Myxococcus sp. AB025B | reverse complement strand
GGTGGTGACGGAGCCCTTCGCGCCGGTGGGGCCGGAGCAGATGGTGCGAGTCGATGGGCAGGGACACACGCTGACGTCCGTGACGCGGGTGTTGATGTTCCACAAGCCCGCGGGGCCGGTGGTGCATGGCACGGACCCGGAGGGCGTGGGCACGGTGTTCGAGCGCCTGCGCGCGGTGCTGCCCGAGTCCCTGCGGGGCTACGAGTGGCTCGCCGTGGGCCGCCTGGACCGGGACACCACGGGGCTGTTGCTCTTCACCAATGACGAGCGCTTCGTGCGCCATGGCACGGCGCCGGAGACCCATCTGCCCAAGCGCTACGTGGCGCGGGTGGAGGGCCAGCCTGGCGAGTCCGCGCTCCAGCGACTGCGGGACGGCGTGGAGCTGGAGGACGGGCTCACGCGTCCGGCCCGGGCCGAGTCACGGGCTCCGGAGGTGGTGGAGCTGACGCTGACGGAGGGACGGCACCACCAGGTGAAGCGGATGCTGGCGGCGGTGGGGCACCCGGTGCTCACGCTCCATCGCGAGGCGGTGGGCGACGTGGTGCTGGATGTGCCCGAGGGCGGATGGCGGGAGCTGCGTGAGTCGGAGGTCTCCGAGGCGCTGGGGTTCGGCGCTCAGGGAGAATCCGACGAGGCGCCGTCAGATGAAGGGGGAGGCTCAGCGCCCATGGCGTGAGCTTTCCATGTCCTATCGAGGGCGTGCGCCGAAATGTGATTGCACCGCTTCGAGCACGGCGGGCTCGCGCGGGTTGTTGAAGTGGCGTCCCCCGGGGACGACGATGACCTCGGCGCCCAGGTGGTGCTCCCAGAGTCCTTGATTGCGACGCCAGTCGGAGGTGAACGGGTCGCTGTCGGAGAGCACGACGACGGCGCGGCCCAGCGCGGCGCGCACGCGGGCGAAGTCGATGGGCGTGTCGAGCCAGGGGCGCAGCGAGTCCCACGGCTTGTCCACCTCGAACCAGCCGGAGACGAACACGGCGCCCTCCACGCGGTGGCCCTCGGGCATTGCGGCGAGGTAGCGGAGGAGGGTCTGACAACCCACGCTGTGGCCCAGGAACACGGTGGACGGCGGAGGCACAGGGCCGAGCGTGCGCGTGAGCGTGGACACCCAGCCGTCGATGGTCGGCGTGGCGGGCTCGGGCATGTCCAGCGTGAGGATGTCGTCGAAGGGCGCGGGAGTCTCGCGCAGCTTCTCCTCGAGCCAGGGGTAGAAGTCGGTGTTCGGACGTCCGGCCCAGCGGTGCACGACGACGAGGGTGCGGCTCATGGGGCCGCAGTCTGCCTCAGTCCTCGCGTGATGCCATCGTCAGGATGTGCTCCCGGAGCCTCGCCGCGAGTGACAGGCTCTCGGGCAACGTGTGGCCGAGGAGGCGCGGGACTCCGGTGGCCAGCACCGCGGCGTTGGTGAAGACGCCTGCACGCGCCTCGGCGAGCCGCGCGAGGGGAAGCGCCTGCTCCACGATGGGGACTCCATCGATGGAGCTCGAATCGAGGAGCACCGCGCGGATGACGCCGGGGAGGCACGGCGCGTCGAGTGGCGGTGTGACGAGCGCCCCACCCAGGAGGACGAAGAGGTTCGCGGTGGGTAGCTCGCACGCGTGAGCCAGCTCGTTGGCCAGCACGGGGAGCTGTTGCATCCGCGAGAACTGCCGGAAGTACGACAAGCCCTTGTGGTTCGGAGACGTCTCCCCGTGACGATAGGCGCCGTGCTCCACCGCGAGAATGGCGCGTCCCTCGTGCTGGAGTCGCTCGGCGTCGGGAGCGTGGGGCCGGAGGGTGAGCAGGAGCTGCCCATCGCTCGCGGACAGCTTACCGATGCCATGGAAGCGGGGACCGAGCAGCGGGTCCGCGGCGAGGCAGCGTCGCAGGGTGTCACGAACGGAGGCGGGCTCGAGCAGCTCGGGCGAGGGCGCGCGGACGGTGTCCGTGTGCGCCGCGAGGCTCTCGGCGAGTCGGCGCAGATGACGGGACAGGAAGAGGGGAGCGCCATCCTCGATGCGGAAGGTGGTGAAGAAGCCCGCGCCGAAGAAGAAGCCCTGCGCGAAGTCGTGCAGGCGCAGGTCCTCCCAGCGCATCACCTCGCCGTTCACCGCCACGGTGGAGAACATGGTGTGGCTCCGTCAGCGCCGAGCCGCCAGGAAGTTGGCGAGCAGTCGAGGCCCGTGGGTGGTGAGGAAGGACTCGGGATGGAACTGGACGCCCTCCAGCGCGGGCAGCGCCTTGTGCCGCATGCCCATGATGAGCCCCTCGTGCCAGGCCGTCACCTCGAGACACTCGGGCAGGCCCACCCGCGCCACCACGAGCGAATGATAGCGCGCGGCGACGAAGGGCCGTGGGAGTCCCTGGAACACCCCCTGGTTCTCGTGCTGGACCTCGGCCGTCTTCCCATGCACGGGGACGGGAGCGCGGACCACCCTCGCGCCGAAGACCTGTCCCAGACACTGGTGGCCCAGACACACGCCGAGCAAGGGGACACGTCCGCCGAAGGCGCGGATGACCTCGAGTGAGACGCCCGCGTCCTCGGGAGTCCCTGGGCCGGGGGAGATGACGATGCGCTCGGGCTGGAGGGCCTCGATGTCGCGCACGGTGACGGCGTCGTTGCGCACCACCTTCAGCTTCGCGCCCTGCGCGCCGAGCGCCTGGACGAGGTTGAAGGTGAACGAGTCGAAGTTGTCGATGAGGAGGATCATCGCGCGGCTCCGCTCGCGCGCAGGGCGAGGAGCTGGGAGCGCGCCTTGTTCAGCGTCTCCTTGAACTCCTGGCGAGGCTGCGAGTCGTGGACGATGCCCCCGCCGACCTGCGCGTAGGCGCGGCCGTTCTTCACGAGCAGGGTGCGGATGACGATGTTCAGGTCCAGGTCGCCGTTGAAGGACACGTAGCCGAGCGAGCCCGTGTAGAGACCGCGAGCGTGCGGCTCCAGCTCGGTGATGAGCTGCATGGTGCGAATCTTGGGGACGCCGGTGATGGTCCCGCCGGGGAAGAGCGCGCCCACCACGTCGAGCGGCTCGGTGTCGGGCGTGAGCTGCCCGGTCACCTCGGATTCGATGTGGAGGACGTGGGCGTACTCGACGATCTCCATCAGCTTCGTCACCTCGACGGTGCCGTAGGCGCAGACGCGGCCGAGGTCATTGCGCTCCAGGTCCACGAGCATGGCGTGCTCGGCGCGCTCCTTCTCGCTGGTGCGCAGCTCCTGGACGAAGCGGGCTTCTTCCTCGGGCGTGCCCCGGCGGCGGGTGCCGGCGATGGGGCGGGTGATGGCGCGTCCGTGCTCGACGCGGACCAGTCGCTCGGGGGAGGCGCTGACGACGTGGAAACCGTCGCCTTCGAGGTAGCTGGCGAAGTGGACGGGGTTGGTGGCGGACAGGGTCTCGTAGAGCGCGAGGGGCTCGCCCGGGAAGTCGACCTCGAGGCGCTGCGAGAGGTTGACCTGGTACGTGTCTCCGGCGCGGATGTACTCGCGCACACGCTCCACCGCGTCCAGGTAGCCCTGCTGCGTGAAGTTGGAGCGCGGCTCCGCGAGGGGCGCCTCGGGGG
>NZ_SRLW01000520.1:0-3543 GCF_006518215.1 Myxococcus sp. AB025B | reverse complement strand
GCCGCGGGGGGCGCGTTGGCGCCCGGCGCGGCCTGCTCCAGGGCGGGGGGCTCTCCCATGGCGAGAATGGCCTCCACGTAGTTGCGCAGCTCCCGCACGTTGCCCGGCCAGCGGTGCGTCAGCAGCGTGCGCATGAGCGGCGGAGGCACCAACGTGGACACCGGGTGGGTGTAGCCGGCTTCGTTCAGGAAGTGCTCCACCAGCAGGGGGATGTCGTCCACGCGCTGGTGGAGCGGGGGCACCTCCAGCCGCACCACCGCGAGCCGGTAGTAGAGGTCCAGGCGGAAGCTGTTGGCGTTGACCTCGGCGCGCAGGTCCCGATGGGTGGCGCTGATGACGCGCACGTCCACGGACAGCTCCTCCCTGCCCCCGAGCCGCCGGAAGCGTCGCCGCTCCAGCACGCCCAGCAGCGCCGTCTGGAGGCTGGCGGACAGCTCGCCAATCTCGTCCAGGAAGAGGGTGCCGCCGTGCGACCGCTCGAAGACACCGAGGTGGCGCTGGTCCGCCCCCGTGAAGGCGCCGCGCTCGTGGCCGAACAGCTCGCTGGCGACGAGCCCGGGGGAGATGACGCCACAGTCCAGCGTCACGAAGGGCTTCTTGGCGCGAGCGCTTTCGTCATGGAGGGCCCGGGCGATGAGCTCCTTGCCCGTGCCGGACTCGCCCTGGAGCAGCACCGAGGCGTCCGTGCGGGCCGCCCGGAGTATCTGCGCCATCAGCCTGCGCATCGACGCGCTCTGGCCCCGCAGGGGGCCCAGGGCTCCGGACTCGTGGAGTGAGAGGGTGCGCGTGGGCCCATCGCCCACCCGCAGCGAGGTCCGCCCGAGCGTGAGGACGCTCCCGGGCGCCACGCTCCCACGCTCGAGGAGCGCGGGACCCACCGCCGTGCCGTTGGTGGAGCCGAGGTCCGCCACCGCGACGCGGTCTCCCTTGCGCGACAGCTCCAGGTGGTAGCGGGACACGGTGGGGTCCGTCAGGCGCAGCTCGTTGCTCTCGGCCGTCCCCACCGTCACCGTCTCGCCCTCCGCCGTGTGGGTGTGGCCCTGGTCGGGGCCGCCCACGACCTCGATGGTCAGCGTGCGGATGGGCAGCCCCATGGGGCGCTCGGGGCGCGTCGTTCCGCTGGACATGGTCCCGGACGCTACCACGCGGCCCCCTGTCGGTTGCGTCCCCAGGGGGTGTTGGCGACTCCCTACAGGCCGCGCCCCACAATCCGGGCGCGCCCGCCTGCTCGACGTCCTGGTACGTCGATTGCCTAGGCCTCCGACACCCATCCACGTCGCAACCACCCGGAGGTCCCGCATGAAGCACCTTGCCCAATCGTCGCTGCCCGTCCTGAACCATGGCCCGAGGAGGCGCACCGGCGTCCTCGGCGCGCTCTTCCTCCTGCTCGCGAGCGCTTGCGGCGGGGCGGACACGGGCGAGCCGGACTCGGGCGTGCCGCAGGTGGCCGTGTGCCCCAACAGCGCCGACAACGGCGTCTGCCTCACGAAGGTGCGGCTGACCTACCTCGACGTGGGCTACGACCTGAGCAAGCCCGTCTACGTGAACAACCGCGTGCCCATCCAGTTCGGCATCACGTCGACGAGCCTCGACGCGGCGTCTCCGGCGACCCGCGAAGTCGCCGTCAGCTTCGGCTTCGTCGAGGCCCACCCCGCCAACCCCGCGGAGCCCATCGAGTGCGCCTCCAGCGCCATCGACGTGGCGCTCGTGGGCGACGGCCAGGAGCAGCGCTTCAAGGGCTTCATCTGGCCGACCTCGCTGTGTGCGGCGCTGGTGGACAAGGAGGTGAACCTGCGCGTCACCTTCGATGGTGACGAGCCGGACACCGGCATCGACTACCCGGCGGTCACCTTCAGCGACGCGGCCCGCGGCGACGAGCCCAACCAGTCCTGCCGGGGCGCGGCCGCGCCGGACTCCCGTCGAGGCTGCGTCTACGACATCGACCTCGAGCCGACCCCGAGCGACGGACGCGCAAGCCTCATCGACGTCCGCTTCGAGGCGATGGAGCCCGCCTCGTCGGTGGCCCTCCTCCCCTATGTCGCCCCCGACGCCACCGGGCAGGCGCTCGCGCCGAGCCTGGTCGTGCAGTCGACGCTCGTCGTCAATGGCCGCGACCCCTACATCTCCGGGCTGGCGCCGCAGGATGTGCCTCCGGAGCTCGAGGCCCTCGCGCCGGGCATCACCGGGGACCTCCAGTTCGGACAGGCTCCGGGGGAACTGGGGGCCCTCACGGCCATGCCCGGCCGCGCCACGCTCCGGTACGAGCTCGTGCCCGAGGGCGCCAGCAACGGTTGGCGCCCGCTCACCGTGGGCGCCCCGGACTCGGAGTCCGGCCGCGTCGCCGAGGTCGTCATCGAGAACCTGCTGCCGGGCACCTCCAACCTGTTCGCCCACGAGCTCTTCGCCGAGGGGGAGACCCGCGCCGCGTTGAGCGAGGGCGGCGAGTGGGCCGACCTCAGTGACTTCCAGGTGAGGGGGTGCTTCGTGGCGGACTTCGCCCAGGAGGGGAACGAAGGGGAGGCAGACACGAGCGACTGCCGCGTCCTCCCGGTCGTGCTGGTGCGAGAGACGCCGGACGCCACCTCCGCGACGTCGCTGGGCTTCAATCAGGAGTTCAGCCGGAAGCTCGGGAACTCGGACCGCATGAGCATCGCGGTGACGCTGACGACCCAGAACCAGCTCGACCGCACCGGCGCCTCCAGCCGCATCGAGGGCGCGGTCGAACTCGAAGGCAAGCTCGGGCGCTCGTACTCGGTCACCATCGCGCGCGCGGTGGGCCAGGCCACGCTCGCGGTCAATCCGGGCGACACGGGCTACGAGCTCACGGTCGACGCGTTCGACCAGCGCATCCACAGCTTCTCCCGCAGCGCCCCCAGCCTCGAGCACGAGGAGGCGTTCTCGGCGGCGAAGTCGTTCGCGTTCCCCAACCTCGGCTTCGGCTTCGGCCCCGTGCGCGTCGGCTTCAAGCTCAGCCTCGGCGGTGAGGTCGGCCTGACGACGAACGACAGCCTCTCGCTCTCGACGGAGCCGGCGCGGTGCGGGGAGCTGCTCCGCAGCGAGGACGCGCTCGGCCTGTGCGGGGAGATGGCTCGCGCCATCACCCCGGGGTTCAACTTCACCGCGTCCATCGAGGGGGGCATCAACGTGCGCATCGTCAAGGCCGCCGTGGTGGCCGACCTCGACCTCGTCAACACCGACTTCCCGCTCACCGCGTCGCTCGCCTTCGGTCAGCGCGACAACGGGAACCTGGTGGTGCTCGGCAGCGTCAACTGGGAGCTCGGCATGCAGCTCATCCGAGGCGACGTGTCCATCGTGGGCCGCGTCGGGATTCGCCGCTTCAGCCGGACGCTCCGCGTCCATCTCTTCAGCTTCAGCTCACGGCGCTTCTCCCAGACGCTGCTCGACCGCTCGATGGACATCGCCGAGGTGCTCGAGTGAGCGGGCGGAGCTGGGTCGTCGCGGCCGCGCGGGCTCGACGACGACCCAGCTCAGGTGCCCCTGGAAGTGGTCCTCGGCGCCCGGAGCGGTGGGGGCATCGAGGGT
>NZ_SRLW01000051.1:0-42100 GCF_006518215.1 Myxococcus sp. AB025B | reverse complement strand
GGACGGGGGCCGCGCGGGCTGTCGGCGCGGGGGGCTCGTAGAGCCGGGTGACGCCCCGTTCTCCGAGCGACGCGAAGAGCGCGCGCAGCTCCACCTCCGCGAGCTGGGTGATGAGCGACAGGTCCGACAGCGACGTGTGCCCGTCGACGAGGGAGAGCACATACGCCTCGAAGGGGCTGAGCCGCAGGTTCGTCACGCTCAACCCGCCGACCAGGAACGGCCGGGCCTGTGAGCCCTCCTGGGCCGCGTCGAACGGCGCCAGCCGCGTGGCCTCCGACTGTGGAGTGCGAGGGGTGCCCGAGGTGCCCTGTCGCTCGGGCTGCGTCAGGAGCGCGCGGACCAGGGAGACGTTGTCGCGGGGCGGCAGGTCCTCGACGTGGCGCACCAGCAGCAGCTCACAGCGGGGGCACTGGAAGTCCTTGGGGAGCGTGGGCGCACCGCAGTGGGGACAGGCCTCGTCCTCCGGCGGGTGCTCGAAGGCGTCCGCCACCGCGTAGTAGTGCTTGCGGATGGCCGCGCGGATGGACCTGCGCACCGCGATGAAAGGCAGCACCTGCGTGACGCCCACGGTGCGGACAATCTCTTCCAGCGCGCGCTGGCGCTGCGGCTCCGCGATGGCCACATAGAGAACGCCTTGCGCCAGTCGCAGGGGCATGAAGTCGAAGCCCTCCGCCAGGCGCACGGAGACCTTCTCCAGCAGGGCGGGGTCCACCTTCGCCAGGCGGAGCTTCTCGGTGGAGACGAAGCGCGTCGAGAGCGTCTGCGCCAGCAGCCGCAGCACCGGCGTCTCGTCCACGCCCAGCCGCACCAGGCACTCGCCCAGCTTCTGGCCCGTCTCCTGTTGATGCGCGAGCGCTCGCGACAAGAGCTCCGGCGTCAACACGCCATCCAGCACCAGCCGCTCGCCGAGTCTCCGCGTCATGCGGCGGATTCAAGGACGGCATCCCTCGTCCCGTCCACCTCGGAGAAGGTCTTGTCGTCGGAAGGATGGGGGAAGGGGCCTTCCTGAATCGTGACTCAGGTCTCACCCGAGGGGCTCCCTATGATTCCGCGCGCTTATGGGCAGCGGATTGGGGGACACCTGGGCGGGGCCGAGGGGACTCGCCTCCAGGGGGAGTCGTCCACCGCCGGAATCGAGGCGCTCACCGATGCCGGGCGGCGCTTCGCAGATGGGCGGCACCTGGCGGAACGGCTTCCGGAATCCTCCGTGCATGCGACCTTCCCTTTCCCTAATGCTGTGGGTGGCCCTCGTCTCGTGGGGCCTGGTGGCTCCTGTCGCCCGCGCCCAACCGGCGCGAGAGACACGCGCCCAGCGTCACGCCCGTGTCGATGCGCTCTTCGCGACCTGGCGTGGCAAGGCGTCGCCCGGCTGTGGCGTGGGCGTCTCGCGCGACGGTGTGCGCGACTACGTGAAGGGCCATGGCCTGGCGAACCTGGAGTTCGGCGTGCCGCTCACGCCTCGCTCCTCGTTCAACCTGGCGTCCATCACCAAGCAGTTCGTCGCGTTCTCCATCGGCCTGTTGGCGCAGGAGGGGAAGCTGTCGCTGGATGATGATGTGCGCAAGCACGTGCCGGAGCTGCCCGACCACGGCAGGCGCATCACCGTCGCGCACCTGATGCACCACATCAACGGGCTGCGCGAACAGGGCCAGCTGCTCTCCCTGGCGGGATGGCGCGGCGAGGACCTGTACACCGAGGAGGATGTCCTCTGGGTCCAGTCGCGGCAGCGCGGGGTGAACTTCGCGGCGGGCGAGGAGGTCCTCTATGGCAATGCCGCGTACTCGCTGCTGGGTGTCATCGTGCGGCGCGTGTCCGGCAAGTCGCTGCGGACGTTCGCCCACGAGCGCATCTTCAAGCCGCTCGGCATGGCGGACACCTCGTTCCGCGATGACCAGGCGCCGCCCATCCCCCAGCGCGTGACGGGGTACATGCCCCGCGCGGAAGGGGGGGGGCGGTTGAGCTCGGCGGACCTCGGGTACAAGGGCACGAGCGCGGTGTATTCGTCGGTGAACGACATGCTGACGTGGCAGCAGAACCTGCTCGATGGCCGCCTGGGTGGAACGGCGCTGCGGGACCTGCTCCAGACCTCGGGTCGATTGAACGACGGCCGGGAGACGGGCTACGGCGGCGGGCTGCGGCTGGGGGCGTATCGGGGTCTTCGCACGGTGACCCATGACGGGTACGTGGCGGGCTTCCGTACGGAGAGCATCCTCTTCCCCGAGCAGAAGCTGGCCATCACCGTGTTGTGCAACGACGGGAAGGTCGACCCGACGGTGCTCGCGCGGAAGGTGGCCGAGGTGTACCTGGGCAACCTCCTGAAGGACACGACTCCGCCCGCCGTGGTGGTGCCCGCGGAGGAGCTGGCGGCGCTGGCCGGCAACTACTGGAGCCCCCAGACGGACGAGGTGGTGCGGCTGGAGGTGAAGGACGGCGCGCTGCGCGAGGTGGGCTCCTCGGCAGCGCTGACGCCCATCGGCCAGGGGGCGTTCCTGCCGGCCGAGCCGACGCCCGGGGTGTGGCGCTTCAACGCGTCGGCGGCGCCGGGTGTGCCCGTGCTGGGCATCCAGGACTTCTGGCCGACGACGCGAGAGTTCGTCCGGGTGCGCGAGCCGATGCCCACGGTGGGCGAGCTGGAGGCCCTGGTCGGGAAGTACCGCAGCGACGAATTGGACATGACGTACACGGTGCGGCTCGTCGACGGGAAGCTGGCGCTGAGCTGGTTCCGTCGGGACGACCTCCTGCTCGAGCCCGTGGGAGGCAATCGCTTCGTGAGCTCGTTCGGCGCGGTGTCCTTCACGAAGGGGGCGTCAGGCGGCGTCGATGGCATGTTGGTGAGCAGCCGGCGCCTGCGTCGCTTCCGCGCGGAGCGAATGCCCTCCGTGGCCGCCACGGCGACCAGTACCCCGGGCAAGCCCTGACAGGGGCATGGGCACGTGGAAGCCGGGTGGAAGAGGGCCGGTGGCACGCGCGGCCCCCTTGTCATGTGCGGGGCGTCACCCAGATGGCGCTGTGTGGCTCGGGCGCGTTCGTGGAGGCTTCCGCGGTGTAGAAGTAGGCGGCGACCGCGGCGCGACCTCGTCCCTCGGGACAGTCCAGTGGGGTGGGGTGGCCGTGCCAGTGGTCATCGCCATGGGCCATGACCACCAGCCGGTCGAGCACCGGTGAGATTCGCGTCTCGCATCGCGTGAGGTCGGCGTTCCACAGCTCCAGGTCGCCGCCCCAGGCGGGCTGCCAGTCCGGGTTCAGGTAGTAGAGGACGGTCAGTCGACGGGTGAGGGCTCGGAAGCGGTCGCGGTTGAAGTCGGCGTGCAACGCAAGGTGCCCGCCGCGCAGCGTGAGGTGCAGGCCGGCGCCTCGGAAGTGCGGGTCGGGGATGAGTCCCTGCACGCCGGTGACGGTCTCCAGGAAGTCGATGAACGACATGCCGGAGAACTCCGAGAGCAGGTGCCGGAGCGGGCCGGGGACGTCCTCGAACGCCTTGCGCTGGAGCTGACCCAGGCGGGCCGCCTGCTCCACGTGGTCCCTGCGCTTCCACTGCGCGTCGTTCGCTCCCGGGAAGACCGAGGCCAGCTCGGACGCCAACCGTGTCCCGAGGAAGCCGTCGATGACGACGTGGGGATGGGGCTTCGCGAGGCCGTAGCGGTCACGATGGGCCAGCGCGACCGCCCGCAGCGCCGTGCGGTCGAGAAAGAAGCTCGGCCCCCTGAGCGGGCCTTCTTCGAGGGTTGCGACTGTCACCCGTCCTCCTCCGCCCGAGCAGGTCGGGCACGGCGCATCCCTACCTCGCCGCCTCGCGAAATCCCACGCCGGCGGCACGCTCCTTCCTTCAACGCCCGGCGGGTCGCCAGCGCCTGCCCGTGTGGTTCCCGATGCGGTCCGGGGAGCGAACTCCTGGAAATATTGAACGCGTTCAATTATGAATCTGTTCAATATGTCCCTACGGGAGCGAGCCAAGAGCGAGAAGTGGGAGCGCATCCGGGCGGCGGCGAAGCGGCTGTTCGCGGAGCGTGGCTATGAGGGGACGACCGTGCGCGCCATCGCCGAGGCGGCGGGCGTCGCGACGGGCACGGTGCTGGTGTACGGCGAGACGAAGGACGCGCTGCTGCACGAGCTGTGGCGCGCGGAGGCGATGCCGCTCGTGGAGCGGGCGGTGACGTCGCTGCCGGGGGAGGGGCCCTTCGTGGACCGGTGCATGCACCTGTTCTCACCGCTGCTGACCCACTACGCATCGCAGCCGGAGCTGGCGCGGGTGGTGGTGAAGGAGCTGCCGTGGCTCACGGGCGCTGCCGAGGAACTGCATCGTCCGGCGCTGGCGAGGTTGGTGGGGGCGCTGGCGTCGGTCGTGTCGGACGCGAAGTCGCGAGGTGAGCTGAGAGCAGAGGTGGACGGCGAGCGGGCGGCGGAGCTGGTCTTCGGCGTCTATTACGCGGCGGTGATGCGGATGCTCGTGCCGATGGCGGGCTCCACGGTGGCCACGGCGCGAACACGCCTGCGGCGTGATTTGGAGATGCTGCTCGTGGGGCTGGGTTCGAGGAGGTCATCGTGAAGGTCCTCGTGGTGGGTGGAGGAATCGGTGGGCTCGCGCTGGGGGCCGCGCTGGCGAGGCGGGGCGTGGCGGCGGAGCTGGTAGAGCGGCGGCCCTCATACGGGGACGAGGGCGCGGGCATCGTGCTCGGTCCGAATGTGATGGCCGTGATGAAGGGGCTCGCGCTGCATGAGGAAGTTCTCGCCGCTGGGCATCCGGTGGGACTGGCGCGCATCACGGATGCATCGGGGCGTGTGCTCCAGCAGACGCCGTACTCCGTGCCGGGGCTGTCGCTGCCGGCGACCACGCTTCATCGGAACAAGCTGCTCCAAGTCCTGCGCTCCGTGTCGCCACCGCCGCGCCTGGGCGTGACGGTGATGGGCTTGCGGAGTGGGGCGGACGGCGTGGACGTCGAGTTCTCCGATGGAACCGCGGGACGCTACGACGTCGTGGTCGGCGCTGATGGAATCCGTTCCATCGTGAGGGAGCACGTGTGCGGTGCCGAGCTGCACCCTCGCTACTCCGGTTACACGTGCTGGCGCGGCGTGGTGGAGGGGCACTTCGAGGACGCGGTGGTGGAGATGTGGGGCACGGGCAGGCGCGTGGGAGTGGTGCCGTTGGGCGAGCGGAAGTCCTATGTCTTCCTCACGCTCAATGCCCCACGTCGCGCGCCGGCTCCGTGGAAGGACCTGTCCGGCTTCCAGGCGCTGTATGCCGGCTTCGCGGACCCGGCCCGCTCGGCGTTGGCGGCGTTCGATGGGCTCGACGGGCTGCTTCACAACGACCTCGAGGATTGCTCGGCTCAGCGATGGTGGAAGCCTCGCGTCGTGTTGCTCGGTGACGCGGCCCACGCGGTGACGCCGAACCTGGGGCAGGGCGCGGGGCTGGCCATCGAGGATGCCGCCGCGCTCGCGCAGCTCCTGGTGGCGATGGGCCCTACGGACGAGGCGCTGGCCCTGTACGAGCAGCTCCGTCGTCCGCGTGCGGAGCGGATTCGCGACCGCTCGTGGATGATCGGCCGGGTTGCCCAATGGGAGAACGGCTTGGCGCGGAGCGTTCGCGACACGCTGATGCGGTGGACGCCGGAGTCGGTGGCCCGCTCGGAGCTCGAGAAGGTCGTTCGCGACATGCCCGGTGTTCCCGTGGGGTGAGGTGGAGTGGCACCGAAGCCTCCGTACCCGCCGGACTCCCGGCGCTGACGGCCGACGAGGTCAGAACAGCGGGCGCCCCTCGGCCAGGCGCCGGCGCACGTCCCGCAGCTGACGGCGCAGCGGCGCCTCGCGTACGGCGGCGGGGACCAGACGCATGAAGCTCGCCAGACGCCGGTTGAACTTCTCGAATGCTCGGGCGTCGGCCTCCGTCCACGGCAACTGCATCAGCGCGCGGAACTCCGGCCCCAGGTAGCCAGCGACGAGTCGCTGCCGCAGCCGCAGGACGGGCGCGGGGATGCGGCGACCGAGGTACTCGAGTCGCACGATCCGGGAGAGGTAGTCGCGCGTGCGCTCGTCCATCGTGAGCCCCGCGACCTCTGCCTGCCAGTACGCCTCGAAGTCGTCGCGGGTCGGCGGCCACGATTCGGGAGGCATCTGCAGGGTCGTGCCGAACACGCTCCCCTGCTGGTAGAACCGCTCCCGGAACTCGCCCAGCAGCGGGCCGTGCACCCGTTGGTACGCGTCCTCCGCGCCGACGTACAGGCACGCCGTCACCCAGCGCTGGTGCGCGGGGTCGAACGCGTTGTAGCCGACCGGATGCCCGGGCTCGGAGCGGACGCGCGCGTGGGAGACGTTCGTCGCCCGGCGTATCGCGGCGCGCTCCTCCGCTCCGCCGAGCATCGTCACCGCGAGGTACGCCAGGGTCGTGCGGGCCCGCCGCTTCGGGTTCTTGAAGAGGTTGCCCTCTTCGACCTTGCTCTCCATGACGCCGTAGGCGACGGCTGGCCGGGAGAGCTGCATGATCACGTTCGCCGTGCCGGCGGCGAGGATGAACCAGTTGGCCGCCTGTCGAAGCGCATCGTTCTCCATGGCGTCCAGTTGCTGCCGCAGATGTGCCTTCGAGGTCGAGCCTTCGGCCTCATCGCTCATGGTCATGAACGCACCTTGGTGCATGGGTGAACCGCGATTCACAAGTCACGGTGCACGGGTCAGTCGCTCTTCGGCTCCACGAGCGTAGCCATGAACGGCGCGGTGCGCTTATTGGCAGTTCGATGCTCGAGAACCGCCGCGGGGCGGACCGCCGAGGGCAAAGCCCAGTTCACGCCGAGCGACTCATGGTGCCCATGATTTTCACGAACAGGCCCATCCAGGGGGCGTGCCGCGCGTGGTAGGAGCGCCGGGGCGTCACCGTCAAACCCCTACCCGGCTCGAACCCATGACCTTCAAGTACACGCGACACCAGGTCCCGCGTGGGACGCGCCCTGATGCGGAGATCAACGACAAGCTCTACTTGATAAAGAAAGTGTCCGTCCTGCGCGCGACCTACCAAATCCGCCTCCTGGCGTTCAGGGCGGTGGAAATTCGCAAGCGGCTCGTGCTGGTGGTTCCAAAGCACTGCAAGTTCCATTCGTCGCTCAAGACCCTGATCCGGACGACGGGACGAACCATCCAGCGGGAGGCGATGTAATGGGGCTCTATCTCTGTGTCTTCGAGGACGAGGAAGAACTGGAGGGCGTCGAGGTGGGCTCCTACGCGGACTTCGGCGAACTGCGGGACTACGTCACGCGCGAGCTGGAGGGTGGGATGCAGGGCTCCCGGTTTCCCACGCTCATCCTCCACTCGGACTGTGATGGCGAGTGGTCCGCCGCGGAGTGCCAGACGCTGCGGGATGAATTGACGACCATCGCCACGGAGCTGAGCGCTCGCCCCGTGGTCGCGTTCAATTCGGAGTGGCAACGGAACGTGGCGAAGTCCATCGGGCTGGTGCCGAAGAACGCGTTCGAGTCGTTCATCGACGTGGATGGGGAGTTCTTGCTGGAGCGGCTGCGGTGGCTGGCCGACTTCGCGTACCGGCAGCAGCTTCCCATCTTGTTCCAGTGATGTTGGCGCAGGCGCCCCCGTGGGGTGAGGCCGTCGATTCTCCGGCCCCACTCCACGAGAGTTGGGACTTGCCTCTCAGCAGCCCAGGTTGCCGCCAGGGCTCACGCCGAGCAGGTTGGCGATGTCCTGATACTTCTGGATGCGGCTCTGCACCTGTCCCGGGTTTCCACCGTTGCACTCCAACGCGCCATTGATGGTGCGGATGGTCTCACCGAAGCCAGCCCCGTTCACCATGGCGCTGTGCGGGGTCATGCTTCCGGCGCCCGTCTGGGTGGTCCAGAACCAGAAGGCGGAGCGCCACGAGGCGTTCGCGTCCTGGGCCAGCAGGTCGGGGTTCGTGTGCAGGGGCAGGTTCAGCGCGGCTCCGGCGGCGCAGTAGTTGCCGTTCCAGGACAACTGGATGGGCCCACGGCCGTAGTACTGCTTGCCCGCGACGCAGTTGCACCCCGGCGGGCCCCAGGTCCCACAGTAGGGGCCACGGGCAATCTCCTCGATGTAGACATAGTTCCCGGTCTCGTGCGCCGTGTTGGCGAAGAAGGCCGCCACCTCGCGCTTGCGCGTCTCCAGCGAGCCTGTATTGGCGAAGGCCGGGAAGGTGCTCGCGGCGGCGATGAGGCTGCTGTAGGTGTAGAAGGGGTTCCGGTTCGGGAACATGGCGTTGAACGTGGACTCGCTCAGGATGGCCGCCAGCCCCGTGCCGCCGCCTCCATCGACACGGTCGAACGTCCAGCGCTGGTTCGTTCGCTGCTCGTAGGGGTACTGCACCAGCTCCGTGCCGTTGGCCGTATTGCCCCAGTACACGTCGATGGCCATGTCCGTGTGGCGGGCGCGGATGCTGAACTCACTGCCCACCTCCTTCACGAAGCGGAACTGCTGGTTCGTTCCACCTCCATAGCTCCACTGGTGGACCAGCGCGTTCGCCGCGACGCTGGCCTCCTTGATGTCGAGCGCCTTGTTGCTGTTCACGTTGATGATGCTGAAGTAGCCGCCGGACGTCGGCGTGACGACGAAGCGCTGTGCATTGGTTCCATTGCAATCCCATTGCTGCACCTTGGCGCCGTCCGCCGTGCTCGACGAGGCGACGTCGATGCACTTGTTGGTCATCACCGAGCGGATGACGTAGGTGCCCGCGGTGATGGTGTCGACGATGGCGGCGCTCTCCACCTGGCCCACCGGGTCGAGGTCCGCGGACGCTGGCTCGGCGCGCTCACAGCCTCCCAGAACGCTCAGGCCCCCACAGACTCCCAGCAACGCCAGACTGCGTGAAACAAGATGGCCAGACATGATGGTGCTCCTTGTGGTCGACGGTTTCTCGGGCGCTCCACGCCAAGGGAGAGCGGAGGCGCTGGCTCCGGATGGCCGAGCCGCCAACATCATGCATAGACATGTAAAACAAGATTAAGCTAATTAAGCTGTTGAGCGAGGAGCGTTGACCAGCAGACGCGCTGTGGCGGCGCAGGTCGACTGATGAGCAATGCAAATGCCCTGGGGTCGCAAGCCACTTCGTGAGCGTTCACCGCTTCCTGCTGCAGCCGCGCGATGAAGTCGCCGGGCACGAGATGGCTTCCATGCCATGGCGCCCAGTCCGGCCTGTCGATGTCGCGCGCTCGGAAGTCCGGTGGAGATGGAGACCTCGAGAACCCGAGACGTCGAGGAGGTGGTCGTGTCCTCCGAGGGCGGCTCCGAGACCTCGTGGGTCCTCCTCGTCTGGAACGCCCGGTGGAAAATCCTCGCGGCGCGACGCGACAATCCGCGCCCGGGTCCGTTCGAGGGTGACGGAAGCAAGTGTCACCTGATTGCAAATTCCAGCGGCTTCGCGGCCCTCACCGCGAGGCCCTGACTCGATTCGAGGACCCCTGTGAAAAGTCTTCAACGCATCTTCCTGCTCGCGGGAGCGCTGCTCCTGTGGAGCGGCTGCAGTGGTGAGTCACGCGATTCGGACCCGGATTCCACCGACGGCCGCTCGCAGAAGCTGGTGGACGGGGTGCTCACCCCGGGCACCCCCATCCCCTTCATCGCGGCCCCCTTGGGCGGGCAGCGGCTCTACACCCTGGACGTCCCGGCCCACCAGAGCACGGTGACCTTCGCCACGACGGGAGGGCCCGGCAACCTGGACATGAAGGTGGCCTTCGGCGCCGCACCGACGGCCACCACGGGTGATTGCACGTCCGCGGGAGCCGACAGCGTGGAGCGCTGCACCGTGTCCGGCCGCGATGTCGCCGGGACCTGGTACGTGCTGCTCACCGCCACGAGCTCCTTCTCCAACGTGACGCTCACGGCCACCGTCTCCGCCTACGGCACGGGCACCAGCCCCGTGCGCGCGCTCACCAGCGGCCAGGCCATGACGGCTGTGTCCGGCGTCGTGGGCGACTGGCTCATGTACTCGCTCCAGGTGCCCGCGGGACAGACGCGGCTGAGCGTGGCGCTCTCGGACGGTACGGGCAACGCGGACCTCTACCTCCGGCATGGCTCCACGCCCGATCTCGCGAACTACCACTGCCGCTCCAACACCCCCGGCAACACGGAGGCCTGCGAGGTGTCGGCCCCCCAGGCGGGGACCTGGTACGTCATGCTGCGCGGCTACACGGCCTTCAGCGGTGCGAGGCTGGTGGGCACGGTGGTGCCTCCCGTGACGGCGCTCATCAATGGCCAGCCGGTGACGAACCTCTCGGCGGCCAAGGACGCCATGCTCTTCTTCACGCTGGAGGTGCCCGCGCAGCAGTCCTCCCTGAAGGTGACGCTCTCGGGAGGCACCGGCGACGCGGACCTCTACGTCAAGCGGGGCGGGAACCCCTCGACGACCAGCTATGACTGCCGCTCGTGGGTCACCGGCAACACGGAGACCTGCACGGTGACCGCGCCGGTGGCGGGGACGTACCACGTCATGGTGCGGGCCTACGCGGCGTTCAGTGGTGTCACGCTGCTCGCGCAGTCAGTGAGCCTGGAGCTGGCCGTTCCGCTGGTGAACGGTCAGGAAGTGTCCCGCCTCGACAGCGAATCGGGCGGGCCGTTCCTGTTCCGACTGGACGTCCCCGAGTCCGTCGCCACGCTCTATTTCGAGGTGCCGTCCCTCTTCTTCGGCTCCTTCCTGATGACGGTGAAGTACGGCAGTCCGCCCGAGGGCACCGACTACGACTGCAGCCGGTCGAGCACCGGGAGCCGCTGCACCTTCGAGGAGCCTCGCGCCGGTGCCTGGTATGTCCGGGTGGCTCCGGAGTACCCGTATCGCAAGTTCGAGTACCTCTCGGTCCTGGGCCGCTACAAGGGCGTGGTCAGCAACACGGCGCTCACGAACCTCCAACCGGTGACGGGCGTGGGCGGCCACAGTGATGACCGCCTCTACTACACGCTGGAGGTCCCACCGGGCCAGGCGCGGCTGGCCATCTGGGCCCAGGGTGGGACGGGCTCGGGCTACGTGTCCGCGCGACGTGGCAGCAGGCCCGTGCACGATGGTGGCTATGCCTGCAGGAAGCCCTTGCCGGGCTCGTGTGTCATCGATGCGCCGGCGGCGGGCACGTGGCACTTCTGGGTCGAGCCGAGCGGCTACGGCGACTTCGCGGGCCACACGCTCACGGCCGGCTACACCAGTGCCGTGCCCGTCTCCACCGGAGAGCTGGTGCTCGACCAGCCCTCGGCCCCGTTCTCCGGCATGCCGCTGGAGGACCGGCTGTTCACCCTCCAGGTGCCGCCCCACCAGGTGAAGCTCGAGTTCACCCTGAGCAGCCCCACCCTGGACGTCATGGTGGATGCACAGCCGGGCAGCCCGCCCCCCGCGACGGGCACCACGGGGTGCTTCATGCTCACGCCCTGTGTCATCGAGCGCCCCGCGGGTGGCACCTGGTACGTGCGCGTCCGCTCGCGCGCGGCCTTCACGGACCGCACGCTCACCGCGAAGGTGACCGCGCCGCTCCCCCTGTTCAACGGCGTCACCGTGAACGGCATCGCCGAGACCTTCCAGGGGACCTACTACCGCTTCGACGTACCTCCGGGGCGTACCGGCCTGACCTTCGTCACGCAGGGCTACAGCCAGGCGGACGCGAACCTCTACGTCAAGCGCGGCGCCCTGCCGACGAACACGGACTACGACTGCGCCTCCACCCAGTCGTACTCGTCCTACGAGCGGTGTGACTACTTCGACCCCCAGGAGGGCCCCTGGTTCGTGCTCGTGCGCGTCACCAGCATGTGGCCGCCTCCGGGCTCGGGCTCCAACGCCTCCCTCGTGGCGAGGCACTCGGAGACGGGGCCCATCTCCTCCGTCGTCGCCGACACCGCGACGCCCGTGCCGTCCTCGGCGAACGTCTTCCGGACCTACCGCCTGGAGCTCCCCGAGGGCCTGCCCTATCTCCTGGTGGAGATGCTGGGCCGCCAGTACCACGACTCCGTCGGGCCGGAGCTCTGGATCCAGCACGGGGCCTATCCGACCGAGTTCTCCTACAAGTGCAAGGCCTGGCGCTCCTGTGACATCCCCACCCCCGCGGGAGGCGTCTGGTACATCACCCTGTCTGGCAGTACCGCGTTCAACGGCGCCATGCGCATCACCACGACGAACCGGGAGGCGCGCGCGCTGGTCAACGGCATGTGGGAGCAGCCCGTCCAGAACGTCCCCGTGTCCACCATGACCGTCTATCGGCTGGAGGTCCCTCCGGGCGCGAGCCACCTCAACTTCAACCTGAAGGGCGAGGGCACGCTCACCAGCGACGCGAACCTCTACGTGCGCTACGGCGCTCCGCCGACCACCTACAGCTACGACTGCGCGTCGAGGAACGCGATGGGTAGCGAGGAGAACTGCGACTTCGTCCAGCCTCGCGCCGGCACGTGGTACGTGGGGCACTGGACGCAGACGGTGACGAACCTGTCGTCCATGGCGCGCCTGTCGGGGACGTACTCGATGACGCAGGCGGAGGGGATTGCCCCGCTGTCGTCCCACGTCGCGCTCTCCGGGCTGACGGCGGAGGGCGGCTCGCAGCAGGTGTGGCGGATGGAGGTTCCTCCTGGCCAGGGCCTCTTGTGGTTCGGCACGGGGAACGGCGTGGGCAACCCGACCCTCAAGGTGAAGCTTGGAGGTCGGCCGGTGGGCAGCGTGAGCGTGGACTGCACCGGCTCCACCACCACCCACGGACGGGTGTGCGTCATCCCCAACCCGAGCGCGGGGACGTGGTTCGTGTCGCTCACGGGGACGGCGCGGTATCGCGGCCTGTCGCTCACCGGCGGCATGCTCGCCGCGCAGACGGTGACGGCGCTCACCAACGGCGTGCCCCTGCCCAACCTGGTCATCAAGCCGGGTCAGCCCCAGTTCTTCACGCTGGAGGTGCCGGCGGGGGAGACGGAGCTGCTCTTCGAGGTGTCCGGCCAGCAGGCGGCGACGACGGGCGACCTGGCGGTCTTCCTCGCGAAGGACGCGCTGCCGACGACGGCGAGCACGCGCTGCGCGGAGCCCACCGCGGGCACCGTGCGGTGTCAGGTGTCGGCGCCCGCGGCGGGCACGTGGTACGCGCTGGTGAGGTCCACCTCGGCGACCTTCACCTCGGCGCGCATCGTGGGCTTCCATGCCCAGCAGGTGGACGCCGTCGCGCTGGTTCGCAGCGGCACCTATACGAAGGGGCTCACCGCCTCGACGGCGCTCGCGAGGACCTTCAAGGTCATGGTGCCTCCGGGCATGGACCACCTCGCGGTGGAGGCGGCGGGCATGGACACGGGCTCTCCCGCGGGCAGCATGAAGGTCGCGGCGCGCAAGGGCAGCCCGCCGACGGCCACGGAGTACGGATGCATGTCGTCGGACTTCCGCAGCTACAACTCCTGCTGGGTCTTGGACCCCGAGCCGGGCGTCTGGTACGTCACCATGACTCCCTCCGGTGCCTATCGCGACCTGGCGATGTTCGTGGAAGCGCTGTAGCGCGCTTCATCACACGCGGGGGGCGCGAGATGCGCGGCGCCCCCCGCCGTCCGTCCGTGCCCTGGACGTCGGCTTCAAGCGTTGTGCCGTCCGACTATCGCCCCCGGGGCTTCCTGGCGCGGTGTTGCTCCAGGCGTCGGCCGATTCCCTCCAGCATGAAGTCGAGGCTGTTCTGGAACTCGGCCTCGACATCGAGGGTCCGCATGCGCGTCAGCGTCTGCGCCACACCCGGGTAGTCCTTGGCTGGGAGCGCGAGGGCGGCGGCGTGGAAGCGCTGGAGGGGAGGGGGCGCATCCTCCTGCCTCGCGGCCCACTGCTCCTGGCGACGGATGGTGCCCGCGAGCCAGGAGAAGAACGTGTTGTGCAGGTCCCCCGCCTCGTGCCACGGCACGCCCGCCTCGTGCAGCTTCGTGACGGTTCTGTCCAGGACGACCAGCGCCCCGTGCACCGCGGGCCCTTCTTCCAGGAGGAAGTCCATCACCCCTCGATGCTCCAGCCCCAGCGCGCGCACCCGCATCGCCACTTCACGCAGCCAGTCCAGCGGCGCGAGGCTGGCGTCGGGGAGCACGAGCTGCTCGAAGATGTGCTCCACCACGTGGGCCACCAGCGCGTCGCGGTCTCCGACGTGGTGGTAGAAGGCCATGGGCGTCGCGCCGAGCCTGTCCGCCAGCGCGCGCATCGAGAGGTTTCGCAGCCCGTTCTCCCGCACGAGCTTCGCGGCCGTCTCGATGACGAGCGGACCCGATAGCCGAGGCGGCCGTCCCCTCGGCCTGGGTGTCTTCACTCCGCTCGGACCGGCCATCCCTCACCTCGGGTCCCGTGAGAGGCACACGGCGACGAGCGCGAACGTAGTCGGCTCCCCGAGGCGCGCAACCGGGTTCTGCGCCTCGTGTCGTCAGCGCGTGACAGTCGTCCCAGGTGCACGTCCCGCGCCCAGGTCCCAGTGCTCCTCCAGCCTCGCGTGTTCGGCGAGGAGCGCCGACATCCCGCCGACCCGCTCGAGCACCGCGTCGCGGGCCCGCAGCACCTGTCGTCGGACACCGGACACCTCCGTCCCCAGGAGGACGCCTCGGTGCTTCACGAGCTTTCCGCGCACCATCACCGACTCGACATTTCCCGCATGCGCCTGCATCACGATGGCGTCTCGCGGGGCCCCCAGCGGGCTCAGGTTCAGCGAGTCCGCCGAGAGCACGACCAGGTCCGCCTGCTTCCCGGGGCGCAGTGAGCCCGTGACGGCCCCCAGGCCGATGGCGTCCGCCGCGTCCTGCGTCACCATGCGAAGCAGCTGGCGGGCCTTCAGGTCCAGTCGTCGAGGCAGTCCCGCGAGCGCGTTCGCGCGTCCCCGCTCCGACTGGAGCGCGAGCCGCATCGCCGTGAACAGCTCACCCCCGTTGCTCGCCACGACGTCACAGCCCAGCGTGGTCCTCACCCCCGCGCGCAGGGCGCGCCCGACGATGGGGAAGCCCATGCCCATCTGCAGCTCCGACTCCGGCGTCGCGCTGATGGAGCCGCCGCTGTTCGCGATGCGCGCCAGGTCCTCGTCACTGCTGAACGTGCAGTGCACGAAGAGGAGGTCCGGACCGAGCAGCCCCTCTCGCGACAGTTGTTCGACCTCGCTCGGCCCGGTGACGGGCCATGCCGAGCAATGCAGGCTGATGGGAACTCCCAGCGCGCGCGCCGCGTGCACCTCCGCGCGGCTCTGCTCCCAGGGGACCTGCATCTCGGTGAGCGCGATGCCCAGGCGCACCCGCCCGGAGTCCGAGGACAGGGGGCCCGCTCGCAGTCTGCGCGCATCCGCGAAGCGATGTTCGGGGGAGGGGAAGGCCGGGCTCGGCGCGGGGCCCGGCGCGAAGCCGTAGGCGAAGAGGGCCTGGATGCCGGAGTCCTGGAGCCCCTGGAGCGCCGCGTCCGCGTGCTCCGGCGAGCTGATGCAGTGCGAGTAGTCGACCAGCGTGGTGATGCCCGCGTCGAGCGCCTCGAGCGCCCCCGCGAGCGTCCCCGCATGGAGGTCCTCGGGGCGGAACACCGGGGAGAGCTTCACGCGGACCGCGGCGAGGTAGTCCATCACCGTCCAGTCCGCGCCCAGCCCGCGCAGCGGCGTCTGCCAGGTGTGTCGATGCGTGTCGATGAGCCCCGGCATCACCAGCTTCCCGGTGAGCGGCAGCACCCGACATCCCTCCGTGCTCAAGCCGCGCCCCATCGCCACGATGAGGCCGTCCTCGATGAGCAGGTCACCGCACGGGAGGTCTTCGTGCTCGGGGTCTCCCGTCACCACCGTCGCCCCCTGGAGAAGCCAGCGCTCCGCCATGTGTCTCTCTCCCGGGCCACGTCGGCGGCCCCATGACGCGTTTCCAGGATGATTTGTATATGCCGTATATAAAGTCAACGTGAGGCCCTGCCGTGAGGGCCGCGCCGCGCAACTGGACTTCGGGACGTTGCATGCTGGCCGGCTGCTTCCCACCCTCCGCGCGCCGGTTCGTCGAAACCTCTTCGACGTCAGACCGAGGAGGCCGACATGGGGCAGGACGATGTGAACGGCTCGACAGCCGTGTTGCCGCGCAGGGCGGTGTTGCGGGGGCTCGGCGCCGCGGGTGTCGGGGTGGCCGTGACGGGAGGACCCTCGACGGCCCAGGCCGCCGTGCCCGCGCAGGTCTCTCGTGGGCCCACGGCCGCGCCGGTGCCGACCTGCGGCGAAATCACCGCGGAGGGCGTGACGCGCGCGCTGGCGGTGCTCGAGGACATCATCAAGAAGGACAAGGCGGCCACCACCGTCCCGGGCATCGCGGTCGCCGTGGTGTACGACGGCGTCGTCCGCTACCTGAAGGGAATCGGGGAGAAGCAGGCGGGAGTCGCGGGCGACGTCGACCCGGACACCGTCTTCCAACTGGCCTCCGTCTCCAAGCCCCTGAGCTCCACGGTGATTGCCGCCGCCCTGACGCGGCAGCTGTCCAAGGGGCAGGACTGGAACGACACGCTCCAGTCGCTGCGCCCCGGCTTCACTCTGGCGGACCCGTGGGTGGGCCAGCACGTCACCGTCGCCGACATGTTCTCGCATCGCAGCGGCCTGCCGGACCATGCGGGAGATCTGCTCGAGGACCTCGGCTACACCGGCGAGCAGATCATCTCGAAGCTCGCGCTGTATCCCCTGTCACGCTTCCGCGACACGTATGCCTATACCAACTACGGGCTCACGGCCGGCGCGGTGGCGTTCGCCGCGTCCACGGGGCGCTCGTGGCAGGAGCTGGCGCGCGAGGTGCTCTTCGCTCCCTTGGGGATGACCAGCGCGAACTATTCCTTCGCGGAGCTGCAGGCGAGCAAGAACCGCGCGGCGCTGCACACGCTGGTGAACGGTCGGTGGACGCCGGACCTGGGCGCGAACAATGACGGCCAGGCGCCCGCGGGGGGCGCCAACGCGTCCGTGCGAGACCTGGCCCGGTGGCTGACGATGCTGCTCGCGGGCGGCGTCGTCCCGGGCCTCCAGGGGCCGCTCGTGGACACCGCGGGGCTGCAAGCCATCTGGCGCCCGCGGAGCGTCACGCATGGGCCGGAGGAGCTCGGAGGCCGCAGCGGCTTCTACGGCCTGGGCTGGAACGTCGACTACGAGAACACCGGGGAGCTGCGGCTGAGCCACTCGGGGGCGTTCGGGCGTGGCGCCGCGACGAGCATCCTCCTGTATCCGTCGAAGAAGCTGGGCATCGCCGTGCTGACGAACGCGGACCCTCGGGGACTGCCGGAGGCCATCGCCGCCGAGTTCGTGGACATCGTCCGCTACAACGCCTCGACGCGGAACTGGCTCGCCTACCTGGGGCCCATCGTGTCCGAGCCCGTCACCGAGGACCAGACGAAGTACTCGCGGCCCGCGGTGAACCCGACGCCGCCGCGAAACCTGGGCGCCTACGTCGGCACGTATCCGAACCGCGTCTACGGCGACCTCACCGTGTCGCTCCAGCAGGGCATGCTGTCCTTCACCGTCGGGCCCGCGGGCAAGCGCTTCCCGCTCATGCACTACAGCGGCGACGAGTTCTTCTTCCAGACCACGGGAGAGAACGCGTCCGGGTTCTCTGGCGCCATCTTCACCTTCGCGCGCAACCGGGCCGCCTCGCTGACCATCAACGCGTGGAATCGCGACAAGCTGGGCGTGTTCACCCGCCGGCAGGCATGACGCGGAGGGCAGGCGGGCGGGCCCGTTGGCTGCACGCCGGTGCCCGTTGGCTGCACCCGCTCGGAGGCGGCCGGGTTCGGGCGTAGACTCCGACGCCGCGTGGAATCCACCTCTCCCTCCCTGCTCATCTACGGCACCCTGGTCGCCATCGGCTATGCCGTCGAGTACCACCACCGCTATCGCGAGGGAGCGCTGGCCCAGTCCCAGCTCGAGACGCGCCTGGCGCATGCGCAGCTCGATGCCGTGAGCGCCGACACCCGCTCCCCTTGACGTTCTAGGGGAGTGGCGTTATCTACCCCTAGACATTCTAGGGGACACGATGCAGACCGAGCTGCTGCAGGGCACGTTGGACATGCTCATCCTCAAGACGCTGACCGGCGGGCCGATGCATGGCTACGCGGTGGCGAGCTGGCTGCAGCGCACGACGGACGACGCGCTGCGGGTGGAGGAGGGCTCGCTGTACCCGGCGCTGCACCGCATGACGAAGCGGGGCTGGGTGAAGGCGGACTGGGGTGTGTCCGAGAACAACCGCCGCGCGAAGTTCTACACGCTGACGGCGGAGGGGCGCAGGCAGCTCGCCCAGGAGTCCTCCTCCTGGGCGCGGATGACCGAGGCCGTGTCGAAGGTGCTCCAGGCCCGGCCCGTGATGCAGGGCGCCTGAGGAAAGGACCGCGTCCCATGCGCTGGATGAAGGACCGCTATCACGCGCTGCGCGCGCTCGTGCGTCGCGGGCAGCTGGAGGACGACGTGGCGGAGGAGCTGGAGTTCCACCTCGCCATGCGCACCGAGGAGTACGTGGCCCAGGGGATGACCCCCGAGGCGGCGCGCGCGGAGGCGCTCGCGCGCTTCGGTGATGTGAAGGCCTATCGGGAGGAGACCCACGTGATTGACGAGCGCATGGCACGCGAGGAGCGCCGCACGGAGCTCTGGGACATGGTGGCGCGCGAGACACGGCAGGCGCTGCGCTCCCTGGCTCGCAGCCCGTCCTTCGCGGTGATGGCGGTGCTCACCCTCGCGCTCGGGTTGGGGGCGACGACGGCGCTGTTCTCCGTGGTGGACGCGGTGGTGCTGCGCCCGCTGCCGTACGCGGACCCGGAGCGGCTGGTGTGGCTGGACAGCCCGGTGCCGAAGCTCGCGCCGGAGGCCCGGTGGGACCTGTCCGTGGCGGGCTACCACCACTTCCAGAAGGAGGCCCGCGGCTTCGCGTCCCTGGGGGCGCTCGACACGTCCACCGGCAGCCTCGCCGCGGAGGAGGGCGCGCTGCGTGTGGACGTGGCGCTGGTGTCGGCCAGCCTGATGGACGTGCTGCGCGCGAGGCCCGCGCTCGGCCGCATCATCACTCCGGAGGTGGATGCGCCCGGCGCGCCTCGCACCGTGGTGCTCGGCTACGACTTCTGGGTGCGGCAGTACGGCGCGGACCCGAAGGTGCTGGGCACGTCGATACGGCTGGATGACGAGCCCACGGAGGTCATCGGCGTCATGGCGCCGGGCCTCCAGCTCCCGGATGACACCGTGGACCTGTGGCGGCCGCTGCAACTGGACCCGACGAGCCCGCCGGAGAACTCGCACTGGGTCCGGGCCGCGGGCCGGCTGAAGGACGGCGTCACGCTGGAGCAGGCGCGGGCCGAGCTCGCCACGCTGACCACTCGCCTGCCGGAGCTCTTTCCGCTCGCGTACACCGAGGGCTTCATGCGGGACACGGGCTTCACCACCCGGGTGTCGCCCCTGGCCCGGCACGTGGTGGGGGACGCGGACCGCGTGTTGTGGATCCTCCTGGGCTCGGTGGCGCTGGTGCTGCTCATCGCGTGCGCCAATGTCGCCAACCTCTTCCTCGTGCGCTCGGAGGCGCGCTCGCGGGAGCTGGCGGTGCGCTCCGCGCTGGGCGCCGGGCGCTGGGACCTGGCCTGGCATGCACTCACGGAGAGCCTGCTGTTGTGTGGCGTCGCCGCGGGGCTGGGGCTCGTGCTCGCGCATGGGGCGCTGAGCCTGCTGGTGTCGATGGAGCCCTCGGGGCTCCCGCGCCTGCGGGAGATTGGCCTGGACTGGCGCGGCGGGGTGTTCGCCGGAGGGCTGGCGCTGCTCGCGGGGGTCGTCTTCGGGCTCTTCCCGCTGCTCGGGGGCGACAGGGCGCTGGCGCGGCTGCGCGAGTCGGGCCGGGGGCTGACGTCCTCGCGTCGCAGCAACCTGATGCGCGGAGGGATGGTGGTGGGGCAGGTGGGGCTGGCGGTGGTGCTGCTGGCCGCCGCGGGGTTGATGCTGCGCAGCTACTGGACGCTGCACCGGGTGGACCCGGGGCTGGACTCGCGCGACGTGCTCACGTTCGACATCGTGCTGCCGCGCACGCGCTACACGAGCTACGACCAGGTGAACCGCTTCTACGGCGAGCTGCTGTCGCGCATCGAGGCGCTGCCCGGGGTGAAGAGCGCCAGCCTGTCCACGCACCTGCCGCTGGCCCGCTTCGGAGGCTGCGCGGCCATGGCCGTCGAGGGGATGGCCCAGGAGCCCTCCAAGATGCCCTGCGTCACCGCGCCCGGCGTGGCGCCCGGGTACTTCAAGGCCCTGGGCATCCCGCTGGTGCAGGGGCGCGAGCTGACGTGGGATGAGCTGGAGCAGAAGTCAGATGGGGTGGTGGTGACGCAGGCGCTCGCCGAGCGGCTCTGGCCGGGGCAGGACCCGCTGGGCAAGGGCATCCGGGGCAATGGCTTCGGTCCGCCGTTCTACAAGGTCGTCGGCGTGACGGGGCCGCTGCGGGCCCACGGGTTGGACCAGGCGCCGTCGGAGGCGGTGTTCTTCCCGCTCGCGCCGGCCGCGGACCTGCCGCTGTGGGGACCGCGCCGCTCGCCCGCCGTGGTGGTGCGCACGGCCACCTCCCGCCCGGAGTCGCTCACGCCCGAAATCCGGCGCATCCTGGCGGAGCTGGACGGCACGGTGCCGCTGGCCAACGCGCAGACGATGGACCGCGTGCTGGCGAAGTCGCCGTCGGTGGCGCGGGCGTCCTTCACCCTGTTCCTGCTCGGCATCGCCGGGGGGATGGCGCTGCTCTTGAGCGCGGTGGGGCTCTACGGCGTCATCGCCTTCATCGTGGGCCAGCGGCGCGGGGAGATGGGCATCCGGCTGGCATTGGGGGCCCGCGCGGCGCAGGTGGCGGGCATGGTGGTGCTCCAGTCGCTGCGCTTCACGGGGCTGGGCATCGTGCTCGGGCTCTTGGGGGCGCTGTTGATGGGGCAGGTGCTGGGGGCGCTGCTCTTCGAGGTGAGCGCCACGGACCCGCTGGTGCTGGCGGGGGTGTGCGCGCTGCTCGCCGCCCTGGCGGTGGTGGCGAGCTTCGGGCCCGCGCGCCGTGCCGCGCGCGTGGACCCGGCCGAGGTGCTGCGCTCGGAGTAGCCTCCCGCTACTTCACTTCGATGAAGGCCACGGGCGCGCCGCCGTTGGACCAGGACAGCGCCTGGTCGCAGGTGAAGGCCCACTGCGCCGCGGCCCAGACGGGATAGAGGCCCGGCTGGGTGGGCGCGGTGAGCGAGAAGGTGCGGTTCGTGGCGCTCGTCGTGCCGATGCCATTGTAGATGCACGTCTTGGAGCCCTGGTCGATGCCGAAGACCAGCTGGGCCCAGCAGTTCGGGCAGCCGCCCGCCCCTGGGTCGAGCTTGTAGTCGGTGGTGATGTCGACGCGAGCCCCCGGGAAGACGTTGATCTTGTGCGAGCTGTTCCCGTTCAGCCGGAGGTTGCTGACCCCGCCCCAGCTCCACTCCCACGGGTCGGTGTAGACGCCGATGAGCCCGAAGGCCGGTCCGCCCTCCGCCATCCCGAGCGCCGCGGCGCAGTCCGGCGCGCGCGTGTGATTGCCGTGCACCTTGTGGATGCCCGGGGTCGTGGGCGCGATGAGCTCCACGTCAGCGTGGCTCTGCACGGGACCGACGCCATCGAAGGCGCACGCACCGGTGCCACCCTGCACGCCGAACACGAGCTGGTTGTTGCACCCGATGCACGGGTCCGCCCCCACGAAGTAATCCGTGGAGAGGGAGAAGGGCTTGCCCGGCGCCACCGCCACGGTGCGATGCCCCGACCCCAGGGACACGTCCGTCACGTTCGCGAACGGGGGCCAGTCGAAGGAGCTGGTGGGGGGAATGACCACGGCGCTCACCGACTCGCCCAGCGTGGCCTCCGACTCCATTCCAGGCGGCGGCGCCGCCTCGCAGCCCACCAGCCCCAACCCCACCACGAGACTCCAGCTCCACAGCCTCGACGCGTTCAAGGACATACGTCCTCCGGGATGTGGTGCTTCGTCGACGGGGCCTGTTCCCCGTGCGCGAGCACCACACCTGGACGACGCGGGCCTGGGTTGTTTGTTATTTCGCGCGCGCTGAAGGTGATTGGCGGGCGCTGGAAGAGCTTCGTCCTCTACTTCCTCTTCGAGGGGCCCAAGCGGCTGTCGGAGCTGCGGCGGGTGATTCCGGGCGTGAGCCAGAAGGTGCTGGTGCAGCAGCTGCGCGAGATGGGGCGGCACGGCGTCGTCGCGCGCGAGGTGTTCGCGGAGGTGCCGCCGCGCGTCGTGTACACGGCCACCGCGCTGGGGCTCAGCCCGCGGCCCATCGTGGGCGCGCTGGGTGATTGGGGCAAGCACCACGCCGCCGAGCTGCGCGCCCTCGACGAGCCGGCGCCGACGGGCGCGTCATCGAGGCGACGGGCACCCGCGCCGCGAGCGGGTACCGCCGCCCGCCCGGCCGTCAGTAGTAGTCGCGCAGGGTGAGCCGGCGCTGCTCGCCGCCCTTCACCGTGAGGACCACCGTCTGGCCGCTGGCGCGATACCGCCAGCTGGACCGCGCCTGGTTCGACGCGTCGGGGCCGAGCGGCTTGCCGTCGATGGCGACAATCTCCTCGCCCACCTTCCAGCCCGCGGCCTCCGCGGGGCTCCCGGGCGCGACCAGCTTCACCTCGAGCCGGCCCTCCGAGGAGGGGAGCACGAGCAGGCCGGACCGGTCCTTGCGGAAGGGCTGACGCAGCGCCCGCGTGTCGGGCACGAGCATCAGCGTGTCCATCTGGTAGTCGGTGAGCATCCGGAAGCGCGCGAGGACGCCCAGGCCCAGGTTGCCGA
Source organism: Myxococcus sp. AB025B (assembly GCF_006518215.1). NCBI lineage: Bacteria > Pseudomonadati > Myxococcota > Myxococcia > Myxococcales > Myxococcaceae > Myxococcus > Myxococcus sp. AB025B. The sequence goes on along the minus strand of NZ_SRLW01000051.1, from coordinate 19,396 downwards.
GCAGCCGGTCCGAGGTGGAGATGCTGTTGCCGGCGTCGTCGAAGACCGTGGGCACGTTCTCCAGCGTGACGCCCGCCAGCTCGATGCGCTTCAGCGTCGCCACGTCGCGCTCCCTCAGGCCGCCCACGGCGCCAGACAGCGTCTTGGAGCTGGGCCGTCCCTCCAGCAGCCGGGCCTCCTGCCAGTACGCGGGGAAGAGCGAGAGCGCGCCGCCATTGCCCACGTCGAACAGCACGGGGATGGCGGGCCGGCCCTCGACGGAGAGCTGTACCGCGCGCTGCCCGCCCGCGGACTCCACCAGCGGTAGCCGCACCGCCTTCGCGGGCGGCTTGAAGTGGGCGCGGTCGTGGAAGGCGACGCGCCGGTTCGGGAAGTCCACGTCCACCACGAGCTGATGGAAGGCCTCCTTGCCCAGGATGACGGGCAGCGGGTGTCCCAGCATCCGCGCGACGGGGGCCAGGTCGATGACCGCCACCGTCAAGCCCGTCAGCCTGAGGTTGCCCATCCCGATGTCCACGCCCGACGCGAACTGGGCCTGCGCCTGTCCGCCGCTGCCCACCGCCGCGACCTGTCCCTCCGTCTTCAGCCCCAGCGTGCGGGCGTAGGCCGCGTCCACCACCGTCATCTCCGCGCCGCTGTCGAGCAGCACCTGCGTCGGCTTGCCGTTCACCCTGGCCGGGATGAAGACGCGGTTGTCGTCGAAGAACTCGAACGGGAGGAAGCCCGTGGTGTGGCGGCCGTTCGTGAAGCGCGCCTTGCGCACGTCCTGGGGCCGCGCGAACACGGCGGGCGCGATGGGCACGTTCAGCTCCAGCGTCTCCACCACTGTGCGCGAGTCGGAGTCCGGGTTGTCGGTGAGCTCCTCCTCCAGGAAGGGCATGCGCACGCCCTCCACCTGCCGCCAGTCCCCCAGGCGCACGAAGCGCGTGACGTTGTTCTCGCGGATGCGCAGGCCGTGGAGCGCTCCAGTGGCGTCATCGAGGAACAGGTCATAGAGGTCCTCGTCGCCGAAGGTGACGCGCACCACCTTCCAGGCGCGGCCATCCCGCGTCTCATCGGCGCGGGGCTCGAGCTTCGCGCCGTCTCCCCCTCGCAGCGCGGTCCCCAGCTCCAACGCCAGCTGGTGCCGCGCGTCGCGGGCGTCGGTGGGCGAGGCATCCTCCACCTGACCGCTGGCGTTGAGCTTCCAGCCGCCCTCGGGCGTGAAGGCCATCGAGTGGCGCACCACCCCGAAGTCCTCGTCGTGACGGACGCGTCCGTCGCGATGGCTCCAGGACTCCATCGTCCCCTGGAGCCCGGAGGTCGAGGCCTTCCCCCGGACATGAAGGCTCTCCAGGCGCGTGAAGGCGTCCCCACCGCGCCACGCGAGGTGACGCTCGATGAGCGTCCGCGTCGCCTCCGCGGTGGCCGCGAAGGGGAGGAGCACGAGGGCCAACAGGAGCGGGAGCAGGGGTCTCATGGGGTGTTTCCGCGCTTGGGGGTGGAGGGCTGGCCCACGAGCCGCCGCAGTCCGGGCGGGCTCGAGCCGACGAGGGAGAAGGCGCGTGACAGCCGGGCGCGCGTGGCCAGGGGCGCGCTCAGGCGCACCTCCGCGGACAGCCCGCTGTGTTGCAGACAGGAGAGGTATCCGCTGTCGCTCCAGATGGCCTGCTTGACGCCGGTGCCGTCGGGGGTGAGCAGCGCGACCAGGAACTCGCGTGCGTCGACCACGAGCGTGAGCTGCGCGCCCGGCCAGCGCTCGCGCACGAACTCCGCGTTGGAGGACAGCACGCAGTCGAAGGGCACCTTGGGCGTCTCGTCGTAGACGAGCCCCGCGATGGCCACGTCGCGCGCGCTCGCCTCCGTGAGGGCGGGGACGAGCGCGGTGAAGGGGGGAGGGAAGAGGTCGAAGAGCACCTGCTCGGTGGCCGAGGCAATCATCGCCCGCGCCCGCTCCATCACCTGCGCGGTGCTCTTCAGGTGGTAGATGCGGTCGTCCTGCGCGGGGGCGTGCAGCTTGCGCAGCGCGCTCGCCGCCTCGCTCCTGCGCGTCTCGAAGCCCCGCTGCAGCGCGGCGAGCACCTCGTCCGGAGGCACGGGACGAAACGAGCGCGGCTCGCCTTCCTCCACCAGCACCGCCCCCTTGTGCTCCAGCGACGCGAGCGCCTGGTAGATGCTCGGCGGCGCCTTCCCCAGCGCCTGCGCCAGGCGGTAGCCCGTGGCCGGCGCCCCCTTCAGCAGCTCGCAGTACACCCGCGCCTCGACCTCCGTGAACCCGAGCGCCACCAGCCCTTCATCCGCGTCCATGGGATCTGTTATTACTCGCGGATAATAATAGTCAAGCCAATGAAGCGGCCCGGGGGTGCTCGCCTGCCTTCCCGGGGAGGACTTTCGCGTTCCGGGGCGCCTGCTTAGGGAGGCCCGAGGGCCCCGCGCGAAGCCGTGCCCCGGACTCCCCGCTGTGCTAATCCGTCCTGGCGGTACAGCGACGTCCCTCACCTCCCTCGGGAAGACACTTCATGGCCGGCAGCAGTCTGATTGCGCTCATCGACGACATCGCGACCATCCTGGATGACGTCTCCATCCTGACGAAGGTGGCGGCGAAGAAGACGGCAGGCGTGCTCGGAGACGACCTGGCGCTCAACGCCCAGCAGGTGACGGGCGTGAACGCGGACCGCGAGCTGCCGGTGGTGTGGGCGGTGGCGAAGGGCTCGCTGGTCAACAAGGCCATCCTGGTGCCCGCGGCGCTGGCCATCAGCGCGCTGGCGCCCTGGCTGGTGACGCCGCTGCTCATGGTGGGCGGCGCCTACCTGTGCTTCGAGGGCTTCGAGAAGATCGCCCACAAGTTCCTGCACGGCGCGGAGGACGAGGCGCACAAGGCGGAGCTGCGCGAGGCGCTGGCGAACCCGGCCGTGGACCTGGTGGCGCTGGAGAAGGACAAGATCAAGGGCGCGGTGCGCACCGACTTCATCCTCTCCGCTGAAATCATCGCGATTACCCTGGGCACCGTGGCCGCGGCGACCTTCGCCACCCGCGTCTCGGTGCTGGTGGGCATCGCGCTCATCATGACGGTGGGCGTGTACGGGCTGGTGGCTGGCATCGTGAAGCTGGACGACGCGGGGCTCTACCTGAGCCGTCAGGCCAGCGGCTTCCAGCGCGGCCTGGGCGCGGGCATCCTCCGCGCGGCGCCGATGCTGATGAAGTTCCTCTCCGTGGCGGGCACGGCGGCCATGTTCCTGGTGGGCGGCGGCATCCTCGTGCACGGCGTCTCCACGCTGCACCACCTGGAGGAGTCGTTCGCTGCCTGGGCCTCGTCGGCGCCCGGCGTGGGCAGCATCCTGGGCGGCCTTGCGCCCATGCTGCTCAACGGCGCGGTGGGGCTGGCCGCGGGCGGCGTGCTGGTGCTCCTCTTCACGCTGGGCCAGAAGCTGGTGAAGAAGAAGCAGTAGCGGCGCGCGCGAAGCCCTCGACGACGCGCGTCAGGCTCCGCGTCGTCCGAGGGCACGCCGCCCCGGTGGTTGCGTCACGCGTGCGAAGTCGGGTGAGCTGCGCGGAGGTCGCAAGCTCCACCCCGAGGTCGGGAGGATGTCCCGATGACGCGCGCGCTGCTCCAGCGAGTCGCCCTGTGGTTCCTGGCCCTCCTGTGTCTCACGGAGGCGGCGCCGCGCGGCTACTGCTTCAAGTCGCCGGAGGCCTGGATGAAGGCCTTCACCGCAGCGACGTCGCCGTAGTCTCGCTGAATCATCTCCCGGAGGGCCGCGCGCTTGTCAGCGGCCCGCGCGTGGTAGCCCCGGGCAATCTCGTAGCCCACGTGGTAGCCGGCGTCCGACACGCCATGGCGGCCACTCTCGACCCCGTCGAGCTTCGTGGCGCCGTCCCGGATGCCGAGGCGCCCGAGCTGCGCGCGTTGCTCGAGTCGATGCTCGATTTGACGGTGTCGGTGGGGGGGGCGAGGCGTGCTGGCGGAGTTCGCCTCGACGGCGAGGTGCGGTGCTGCCTGTGGGAGGAGCGCCATCGGGCGCTCCTGGTGCCCCATGAGGACCGTCGGGTGAAGACGGACTTCGTCTCGCTCCAGAAGCACCTCCGGGAAGAGGTGCTCCGGTACGAGCCACCCGAACTCGAGGTGGGCACGCCGTGGTGCTCGTGTGGCGCTCCCGTCGCAGCGGACGATGAAGCCTGTCGGACCTGCAAGCGCCACTTCACCGCGCCGCTGGGGATCGAGTCTCGTCCGGAGGACTTCGAGCGGCTGCGGCCCCTGCGCACCCGGCTGCTGGAGCTGAACGTGCGGCTGCCCGACAAGGACGTGTTCCGGCCAATGTGTTCCGGCCGAGCAACGCCTTCGAGATGCTGACGTTGGAGGAACTGCTTCCCGCGGCGGGGCCCGAGCTGACTGAGCCGGGCGAGCTGCGCCGGCGCGTGGAGCTGCTGGAGGAGGTCGAGCAGTGGCCCTGGCGCTACCGTCTTCCGTCGTGTCGGTCACCTCGGCCTTCGCTTCGTGGTGCGACGCCCTGGCGGAGCTGAAGAGGCCCGCCGTGAGCAAGGTCCTGGAGCAATTGGCCCGGGAGCAGGAACATCGCTTCAAGGCGCTCGCCGGCATCGTCCCTGATTCGCTGGGGTGGCATGCCGCGGGAGAGCTCAGCTTCAGCTCGTTGCCCATCCTGTTCGCGTACAAGCAGGAGCAGATCCTCGATGCGCTGGACTTCGTCCGTCGCTTCGCGGGAGCCAAGGTCGCGCTGTCCGAGCGGTTCCTGGGCGTCCTGCTGCGCATCGCGCCCGAGCGCGTCTCGGCGAAGGAGCGCAAGCGCCCCTGAGACGCGCCCGTGCGAAGATCGACGCGGGAAATGGGACGAAATCCCGGACGCGCCGTCCTGGGAAATATGAAGACTTCGAAGAAATCGAGTGTCCTTTACACGCCACCCGCGTCGTCCCAGAAGCCGTCGAAGACGAAGGGAAAGGGCGTGACGTCCCAGGCCACGAAGGCGCCCCAGGGCGCCAAGGCCCATGCACCGCCGAAGCCCGCGCCGGCACCCACGCCGACGGCCGCGCCAACGCCGACGCCGACGCGGCCTCCCACGCCGACGGCCGCGCCAACGCCGACGCCGACGCGGCCTCCCACGCCGACGGCCGCGCCAACGCCGACGCCGACTCCCGCGCCGACGCCAACGGCCGCGTCCGCGACCGCGCCCACGCAGTGCTCGCCGAAGAAGAACTGGGGCGCGGAGTTCGGCATGGGCATGGCCGAGGCGCTCGGCGTCGACGTGTTCTTCAAGCAGGACACGTGGCGCGAGGCGGGGGAGGGGCTGCACCTGCTCGCCACGCAGCCGGGGCGCGCGGCCGCCGTGCTCGGGGACGAGTTCAAGGCGAACGTCGCCGACCCGCTCCGGGCGGCGGGCTTCACACGGGAGGCGGTCAGCAATCCCAGCGGCCCCTCCGGCGTGGCCCTGCGCAACACCCTCGGCTCGCTGGCCAGCCAGGCGGGGCAGGCGGTGATGGACGTCGGCCACAGGTCGACGGTGGGGTTCCAGACGCTGCTGGCCCATCCGGGGGCCTCCCTGCAGGTCATCGCGAACAGTCCGCGGGAGCTGGGGCAGGTGTTCGGCACGGCGACCGGCGTGGGGCTGGACATGATTTCGGGAGGAAGCTCCGCCGTCGTGCGCGGCTCCACGCGCGTGGGCACCGAGGTCGCGGGCTCCCTGGTGCAGACAGCGCTGCGTACCGGCCCCCCCAACCCGTCGACGGTGGTGGATGCGCTCACGCCGGATGTGCCGCACCCGCTGCTCGCGGGGAGCGTCGACGAACTCGCGGCTCCCCTGGCCAGCACGGCGCAGGTGCCGCGCCACATCGATGGAGCCTCGGGGCCGGTGAGCTTCCGGCCTGGCGCGGCGGAGGTCATCGACATCGACCTGCGGCTCGGAGACATCGTCGGACAGACCCGCTTGGAATCCAGCGTCACGCTCCCCACCGGACTGGCTCCTTCAGTCATTGCCGACCAGGTGGCCGCCAGCGCCGCGTCCTACCGGGAGTTCTTCAGCCCCGTCGGGCCGCCGGGTCGGGTGGAGGTCTTCATGAGCGACGTGCCTCCCGTGGGCGCCTTCGTCTTCGGGGATGTCGTCAGGGGCACGAAGGGGACGTTCGAGTTCAACTTCGTGCCCGGTGCGGCGGTTCCTTCGCCGGCTCCACCACGTCCCGCGGGTCCACTGGCGCAGCCCGTCTCCCAGGCGGCCGCTGCGCCACATTCGTCCATGGTCGACTTCGGGAGAGGACAGGTCTTCGGTGACATCCACATCGGAGATGTCGCGTCGGGCTCCATCGTCTCCATGGGCTTGAATGTCCCCGTGGCGATGACGCGAGAGCCCCCGGTGGCCGCGGCGCTCGCGGCCTTCAGGGAGACCCTCTCTCAACACATGGAGGACTGGGCACGTGTGCGCTCCTCCGTCCATATCGACATGGGGCATGAGGACTGGGGTGGCCCCGACGTCGTCATCCGGGATGTGGCGCGGGGGAACATGCTCGAGGTGCGCATCAACGTGCCCCAGAACGTCACGCCCGACGAGGCCGCGCGGAGCGTCCAGGGGGTCCGCGAGGGCTTCGAGCAGCTCTGGGCCCAGTGGTACAGCGAGCAGCCCTGAGTCCGCGTCGCGCGGGAGTGGGCCCATGGGGGAGGGCCCCATCCTCACGACTGGAGCAGCCGGTGGAGGCTCACCTCCAGGTGGCTGCGGAACACACCCAGCAGGCTCTCCAGCTCGGGCGGCGCCAGCGCGAGCCGCGCGGCGAGCGACTGGCGTGTCCCCTCGACGAGGCGCGTGCGTGCCTGGAGAATCCAGCGCGAGGCGGTGGAGCGTGAGGTGCGGTACATGATGGCCACCGAGCCCACCGAGAGGTTGTCCACATGGTGCAGCCGCAGCAGCGTCCGCTCATGGGGCGTGAGCGTCCCGAGCGCCTCCTCCAGGGCGTGCCGGAAGTCGTCGCGGTGACGCGCGAGGATGAGGCTCAGCTCGGGGTCCTGGGCCACCAACGCCTCTGTCTCCGCGGAGGCCTCCTCCAGGGGGAGCTGCACCGGGTCCCTCTGCTTGAGGTCGATGAGCAGCCGCGTGGCGATGGCGCGGGCCCAGCGCGCGAGCGGTCCCCGACCCGAGTAGCTCGCGATTCGCGGCGGCTGCGTTGCCTCGGGAACGAGCAGGCGCTGACGCAGGTGCTGACGGACCTCGGCGACCAGGGTGGCATCCTCGCGGGGGAACCAGGTGTCGACCTGCGAGAACAACCGCTCCTCCAACCGCGCCAGCGCCCGCGCATCGCCGCGAGCACACGCGTGGGCCAGCAGCAGCTCGTCCGCGCGCACGTGGCCCAGGGCCTCGCCCACGTTCCCTTCCGTGGGCAGCCGCGTGGCCAGGTGCCGCACGAAGTCCTCGGGGGCGATGGTGAGCGTCGGGTGGGCTTCACGGGCGCTCCCCACCAGCGTGAGCAGCGTGGCCTCCAGCTCGGGCAGCGCGCGCAGGGCCTCGATGCACGACGGTGGCGCCGCGCGGAGGAGTGCCTCGCTCAAGGCAAGCTCATCGCTCATGTCGACCCATCCTACCAGGATGGCTCGCGCCGCCAGGTCCACGGAGCCCCAGGGTGAGTCGACTTCACACTTCGACACCGTGCCCGGACGAAGGCGCGCTCGCGGACCTGGTGGAGGGGCTGGTGACAGGCTCCGCCCTGGCCCGGCTGGAGCAGCACCTGGATGGGTGTGCGCGCTGTCGTCAGTTGGTGGTGGTGCTCGCCGGGGACGAGGACTCGAGGGACCGGCTCCAGCCGCGGCTCGCGCCCGGCGCCCGAGTGGGCCGCTATGTGCTCCTGGAGCACATCGGCCTGGGCAGCATGGGCGTGGTCTTCGCCGCGTATGACCCCGAGCTGGACCGCAAGGTCGCGCTGAAGCTGCTGCGGCCGGATTGGGACGCGGGGCCGGGCGCGACGGAGGCCCGCGCGCGGCTTTCGCGTGAGGCCCAGGCCCTGGCCCGCTTGTCCCATCCGCACGTGGTCGCGGTGCACGACGTGGGCGGACATGACGACGGGCTCTTCATCGCCATGGACTTCGTGGCGGGGACCACGTTGCGCAAGTGGCTGAAGGCCGCACCCCGGCCGTGGACGGACGTGCTGGAGTGCTTCCTCCAGGCGGGGAGGGGCCTGCAGGCGGCCCACGCGCGCGGGCTGGTCCACCGGGACTTCAAGCCCGACAACGTGCTGGTGGGGCTGGACGGGCGCGTGCGCGTCACGGACTTCGGCCTGGCGCGGCTCGTCCGGGAGCCGGAGCCCCTGGAGCTCTCCACGGGGACGGCCGCGCCCCGCGGGCCCTCGGTCGAGGTGACGCAGGACGGAGCCCTGCTGGGCACGGTGGCGTACATGTCGCCCGAGCAGCTCGAGGGCCGACCCGCGGACGCGCGCGGTGACCAGTTCAGCTTCTGCATCGCGCTCGTCGAGGCGCTCTGTGGCGAGCGTCCCTTCCGGGGGAGCACGCCCCGGGAGCTGCACCAGGCCATCCTCGCGGGCACACCCTCGTTGCCCCTGCCCTCGCGCGTCCCTTCGCGGGTGCGTCGCGCGCTGTTGCGCGGACTGTCGGCGGACCCGTTCTCGCGTCACCCCTCGATGGAGGCGCTCCTGTCCGCGCTCACGCACACGTCGCGCTGGATGCGCTGGCGCTGGATGATGGCGGGCGCGTGCGCGACGGCGGTGCTCGGCGTCGCGACGGGGTTCTGGCTGCGCGAGGCCACGCGCTGCGCGGGCGTCGAGGGGCGCCGCGCGGTGGAGTGGAGCGAGCAGCGGCGCGCGCGCCTGGTGGCGGCGCTCGAGTCCGCCAGCCCCAGGTTGTCCGAGCAGGCCCGCGACCACACCCTGAAGCGCCTGGGGGCCTATGTCGACTCGCTCGTGGCGATGGAGCGCGAGTCCTGCGAGGCCACCCACGTCCGCGGCGAGCAGTCCGAGCGGATGCTGGACCTGCGCGGCGCGTGCCTGTCGCGGCGGTGGGGCTCGCTGGGGGCCACGGTGGAGCTGTTGTCGCGCGCGGACCCCGCCGTGCTGGAGGCGGCCCCGCGGGCGGTGCATGCCCTGCCGGACATCCTGCCGTGCGCGGACCGCGTGGCGCTGGCGAGCGTGGTGCCTCCGCCGGCCTCGGCCCAGGCGCGAGCGCGGCTCGAGAAGCTCCGCCTCCAGCTGGCGGAGTCGACGGCGCTCCACGAGGCCCGCCAGGAGGACGCGGCGATGGCGCTGACCCAGCAGGTCCTCCAGGGGGCGCGCGAGGTGGGCCACCGGCCCGATGAGTCCGCGGCGCTGCTGGTGCTGGGCTACATCGAGGGCGCGCTGGGGCACTACGACAAGTCCTGGGAGGCCTTCCGCGCCTCGCAGCGCGCGGCGCTCGCGGGGCGGGACGACGAGATGCTCGTGCGCTCGCTGACGGGGATGGTCAGCGCGGAGCTGAACCGGAAGGACCGTCACGAGGAGGCCGGGCACGCCGCCGAGATGGCGGAGGCGGCGCTGGAGCGCATGGACACCACGCTGACGCCGAGCGCCGCCAGTGAGTTCCATGCCACCCGGGGACTGCTTCGCTTCAGGAAGGGGGCCTATGACGCGGCCCTCGAGGACCTCCGCGCGGCCGTGGCGATTCGCGAGAAGTCGCTGGGCGCGGAGCATCCCCTCGTCGCCCATCCCCTGTCGACCGTGGGCATCGTGCTCAATGCCCAGGGGCGCTACGCGGAGGCCCTGGCGAGCCATGAGCGCGCGCTGGGGCTCTTGGAGCGGGCCTATGGCACCGAGCACCTCGGCTGCATCGAGTACCTCAACAACGTGGCGACCTCGCTGCGGTTGCTGGGGCGGGTGGAGGAGGCGGTGGCGCGCTACTCGCGGGCGCTAAAGCTGGCGGAGCGGCTGCCCCACGACGAGCATCCGCGGGCCCTCATGGTGCGGCTGAACCTGGGAGATGCGCTCCAGCGACAGGGCAAGCTGAGCGAGGCGCTGGCGCACTATGCGCGAGTGTTGCCGGACCTCAAGCGCATCCACGGAGAGGCGCATCCCCGCGTGGTGTCGGTGCTGACGAGCATGGGCAATGCGCACGCGGACCTGGGGCAGTCCGCGTCCGCGGAGCAGGCCTATGGCGAGGCGCTGGCGCTGCAGCGGCGCTACCTGGGCGACACCCATCCGGACCTGGCGCTGACGTACAACAACCTGGGCACGGTGAAGCTGGACCTGGGGGCCCATGCCGAGGCGCGGTCGCTGCTGCTCGCCGCGCGCAAGTCGTGGGAGCAGTCGCTGGGGACCGAGCATCCGAAGGTGGCCTCCGTCATCCAGAACCTGGCGAAGGTGGACCTGGCGGAGGGGCGCCTGCCCGCGGCGCTCCATGGCTTCCTGCGCGCGCTGGAGCTGCGGCGCAAGGCGCTGGGCCGCGAGCATCCCCGGGTGGTGGTGACGCTGACGCTGGCGGGGGATGCGACGCGCCGGTTGCGTGGGGCGCGAGCGTCGCTGGAGTTGTTGGAGGAGGCCGTGGCGCTCGCGGGCAAGGTGGAGCTGGCGCCCGTCGAGCGGGGGATGGCCGAGTTCGCGCTGGCGCGTGCGCTGTGGGAGGTGGGCGAGGAGCAGCGCCCCAGGGCGTTGACGCTGGCGCGAGAGGCGCAGCGTCGCTTCGAGCAGGACCCCCTGGGCGCGGCGAAGGAGCGCGGCGCGCTCGACGCGTGGCTCGCGGCCCCGGCGAGGTCACCGCGAAGTGGCGGTGGCACCCGCGTAGGGGGCTCGCCATGACGCCCCTGTCACGAAAGGACGGGCCCTGCTCCGCGCCTCCAGAGGGAGCGGCCCCTGCGCCAGAACTTGCAATGAAGCCCCGGCTCATTGGCCAAGGGGGTTCCCATGCGATGGATTCGCGCGTTGACACTGGGTGGTTTGACGTGGGTGGTCGGCTGTACCGAGAGCAAGGTCGCGGATGACCTGGACATCGTCCTGAAGGGGCGCCTGGTCGACGAGGCGGGCGCGGCGTTGCCCGAGGCGATGTTGAAGGTCTACCGCAGCGACAACTCGTCGTGTGCGTTCGCGGGCTTCACGGCGAGCTGGAAGTCGGTGAAGGCCCGCGCGGATGGCACGTTCGAGCTGGACCTGTTGGGAGCGGACACGCGCAACGGGAGCATCGCGCGCTGCTTCGTCCTCCGCTCGCCGGCGCAGCGTGAGGGGCGGAGCGTCTCCGCCGCGTTCCTCGTGCAGGAGTCGGAGGTCCAGCTGCCCGTGCTGCAGGAGTGGACCGGCACGATGACGGCCACCGAGGAGGCGGGAGGGGTGAGCGTGGGCTTCCGCTCCCTGCGCGCGACGCACGGGCTGGAGAGCGATGGGCACGTGTTGTCCGTGCGTCCCTCGCTGCGTGAGGCCTGGCGGGTGACGGATGCCGTGTCGCCCGTGCGCCTGAGCGACTACGTCCTCGAGGACGCGGCGGGGCTCCAGGCGTTCGTCAGCGTCGAGCGTGACGCGAAGGCGGGCTCGGAGTCGGTGAGCCTCACCTATGTCAGCGACGAGCGGGCGCTGCCTCGCCGGGCGCTCGTCCCCGTGAGCCGTGGCGCGACGTGCACGTACCTGAACGCGGAGACGCCGTGCCGCCTCACGAACGGAGAGCTGGATGGGCTCGTGCTCTTCCAGACGGGCGTCCAGGAGGTCGTGGTGCAGCTGGCCAGGCCGGTGGTGCCACGCAAGGCGGTGCTGCGCAACTTCGACGTGTCCGGCGCCGTGAACGAGCTGGTGCTGGAGGGCAGCGCCGACGGCACGCAGTGGGTGCCCCTGGCCAACCTGCTCGAGGGCACGGGCGCGCGGCCCTTCGTGGAGGTGGACCTGACCGGCACGACGGCCGTGTCCCAGGTCCGGGTGAAGGCGGTCCCGCGCGAGACGACCGGGCAGCTGCGCTCGCTGGGGCAGCTCTCCCTCTTCGAGTAGCGACGGCTTCACGGGAGCGGGCGCACCGGTCGCGGGAGAGGCCCGGCGCTCCCGAGGGCTGGGTGCCAATACAGGCCGCGCTGGCGGTTGAGCCGTGCTGCGTGAAGAACCGCCGTGTCGGGAGGGCTCGGAGTTGCTCGCCCAGGGGGCGGGGCGTGGGCGACCGGTCAGGTCGCTCGTGCCGACGGCGCGGCGGGGAGGCTCGAGAGGATGCTCAGCGCCTCGGGGCCGCCGAAGACGGACGCGGGCACGCCGAGGACGCCTTGCTCCAGCAGCGCATCGAACGAGCACCGTGACGTGGCGAAGTATCCGATGCAGCGCGAGGCCTGCAGCTCGGGCCTGCGGGTGGTGAGCGCATCCAGTGCGCGCGCATGCTCGACCAGACGTGCTCGGACCTCGGTGGGACGCGCTGCGTGCTCGGTGAGGGCCGCGTAGCCGATGCGCAGCTTGCGCTCGTCCTTCGGCAGCGGCGCGAAGGCGGCGCGCATGTCCTCGCGCCACCGCGACGGCGTGATGCACAGCCCCGCGTGGTCCGGGATGAGCCAGCCCTTCGACAGCGAGACGAGGACGAACGCGAGCTCCTCTTGCATGAGCCGCAGGACCCACGGCGCCGGAGGTGTCGCGTACGCGGAGTCGATGAGCAGCACCCGCTCCCCCGGCTCGGCGCGGACCCACGCCTCCACCTGCTCGGCCTCCTCGCGTCCGAGCTCGCGTCCCCAGGGCTTGAGCGGCTCGCACAGCAGGAGCGCGTCGCAGTCCTGGAGCACGGGCAGGCCCTCGTGCGAGGCGTAGCGAACGACCTGGACACCTGCTTCGTCGGCGAGCTGCAGGTACACCGGGTACACATCCTCGGGGACGCCGAGGCGCGCCCGTCGGGACGCGAGCCAGCCGAACAGCGCGCGCAGGGAGCGCCGCACCCCGTGGCTGACCTGCGTCCGCGCCTTGAGCCCCGCGTCGAGCCCCAGGTGCGCGAGATAGCGCTCGGCGAGGTGACACCGGTAGGGCGCCTCCGCGTGGGTCGAAGGCGCGATGGGCGCGAAGCCAGGCCCGAGGCTCCGGTAGACGTTGAGCTCCGCCAGGTCGATGAGCCCGGGCCGCTTCGCGCGCCACGCGTCCCGCAGCGCGAGGAAGTCCTCGTGTCTCATCCGCGCAGCTCCGAGGCGGGGTCCTCGAGCGAGGCGAGGCAGGTCCCATCGCTCATGAGGTTCCACGAGCGGACCTTCCGGTGCGTGCGCTCCCAGCCGACGGACGGCTCCGTGTACGCCGCCACGCGCAGCACCCGCCCCGCGACTTCCCCCTCGAACACGGGGCTTCCCCACGGGAGCGCGTCGACCTGCGTGAAGCCTCCGACCTCCATGGCGTGGAGCACGAGCGCGAGCGGCACCTGATGCGCCGCGCAGTACTGGTTCGCGGCGCTCGGCGCCCACGCGTTCTCGGAGAGGCTGGAGACGTAGAGCTCCTTGAAGCAGACCTCGTGGAACCCGTCGCGCGCGCTGCGCTCCAGGTAGGCGAGGACCTTGGGGACGTCATCCACGCCGCCCCGCTGGAGGACGCAGATGGCGCGGCTGCGCAGCCCGAAGGCCCGCGCGAGCGCACCCGAGTCCACCGACAGGCCCATGATGCGCGCGTCGTCCTCGCGCGTGACGCCGTGGCGACTGACGGCCAGCGTGGTGAGGCCCTCGTCGCGCAAGGCGTGCAGTTGCCCCGCATCCAGGCGCGCGCCGTTGGTGATGAGGAGCGTCTTCGGGAACCGCTCGGCGAGGCCGCGCACCAGCGAGCGCAGCGGGCCCGGGGCCATCAAGGTGGGCTCGCCCCCACCGGTGATGACGGCGCGCTCCGCCCCTCGGGCGCGGGCGAGGTCCGCCCAGTGCAGCTGATGTTCGAGCGAGGCGCTGCGCTGCCGCGCCAGGTCGGAGACGCTGGCCTTCGAGAAGCAGAACGCGCACTTCGCCTGACAGGCCTTCGCCACGGGCAGCACGGAGAAGGAGCGGGGACGGCAGTCCTCCCACGGCGCGAGCCCCGTGTCGTCCAGCTGGAAGGCCTGCGCGGTGACCTCCTCGTGGAGGGTGGGGCGCAGCGTCCCGTCCTCCTCGACCCACGCGACGCCGCTCAAGGGGACCTCGGGCGAGGGCCACCGCCAGCCGATTCCCGTGCCCGTGGTGTCGTTGGGGCGCATCGCCCGCTCACCCGACGTGGGCAGCCGGGCGCGCAGCGCGACGACGCGGTCCTTCGCGCGGCCGAGCTTCGCGACGAGCCGCCGCGCCTTCGCGAGCCCCGGCGCCCAGGGCTCGTCCTCCCTCAACATGTAGAACGCGTCGGGGAAGGTCGACTCGGCGATGGACGCTTTCGAGTACCGCATGCGGTAGCGATCGAATCCGCGCAGCCAGTTCGAGAGCGGAATGAAGGCGACGAAGGCGGTGTCCATGACGTCGGCACTCTCTCAAGCTCCAGGCTTCGTGTCAAATCGACACAAAGTTCGGGCGGGAAGGGGAGCGCCTGGTGGGTTGCCTTGAGTGTTCGGGTGGGGACCTCTACGGTGGGCGGATGAGGACCGTGGAAGCCTGGAAGGGGCGGTTGCGGGTCGCGCTCAAGGATGCGCTGAAGGACAGGAACGCGGCGGCGGTCGCGGTGCTGCGGGAGACGCTGGCCGCGCTCGACAACGCCGAGGCGGCGGACCTGAGCGTCGCCCCCAAGGCCGTCACGGGGGTCGTCGCGGGGGGTGTAGAGGGGCTGGGACGTGGAGACGTGCCGCGTCGGCTCCTGTCGCCGGAGGCGGTGGATGCGCTCCTCCAGAAGGAGCTCCAGGCGCGACGGGAGGCGGAGGCCCTCTACGTCAAGCTGGGCAAGCACGAGGAGGCGCGGACGCTGCGCGCCCAGGTGGAGCTGCTCCTCGCGCTTCGGGCGGAGCCCACGGGCGACTGAGCTTCGTCAGCGCGCGCCATCCAGGAGCGCGGCGAGCGCTTCTGGCTGGGAGGCGAACGGCGGGTGAGGGGACTCCAGGGCGAGTTCTCCGATGTTCATCCGGCTCTCCTGGGGGCCACGCCAGCCCCTGCCACCCGTGGCAAGGTCAAGCGCTCCGGTTAACGGGCAGCGGGGCTTCGCGCTGGGGCCGGGGAGATTGCACCGGTCGCGTCCCCGTGTTTCGTTGGGTCCCGACGCCCAGGAGGTCTCCCTCGTGCTGCAGCTCCGCCCCGGCTGTGAGTGTTGTGACCGTGACCTGCCGCCCGACGCGACGGACGCGTTCATCTGCACCTTCGAATGCACGTTCTGCGCGAACTGCGTGTCGGAGCGCTTGAAGGGTATCTGCCCCAACTGCGGCGGTGACCTCACGCCGAGGCCGCGCCGGCCCGCCAGCAAGCTCGCCCGGTTCCCCGCGTCCACGGAGCGAGTGTTCAAGCCGCAAGGCTGCGCTCCGCGCTGAGGCGCGGGAATCGCGGGTGACGCTGGCCGAGGATGGGCCGGACGCCGTGGTGGCGCGCCTGGGCCTTCCCGCCCGGGTTCGCGTGGCGGCGACCCGCGTCAGCGCGACTTCGGCTTCCAGCGCTCGACCATCAGGTCGATGAGGCGCCGCACCTTGGCGGGCAGGTGGGTCTTGCTCGGGTAGAGCGCGGTGATGCGCACGGTGCCCGTCTCGACGGAGGGCAGCAGCGCCCGCAGGCGCCCTCGCGAGAGGTCCGCGTCGACGAGGAAGCCGGGGAGGAACGCGACGCCCATCCCGGCGACCGCCGCGTCACGCAGCGCCTCGCCGCTGTCGAGCCGGAGGCGGCTTCGTCCCTCCACGTGGACCCACGAGCCGCCCTGCTCACGCAGGCGCCAGCGCTGCCTGCGCGCGCGGCTGCTGAAGAACAGGCAGTCATGCGCGGACAGCTCCTCCAGCGTCCGGGGCTCTCCACGCGCGGCGAGATAGGTCGGGGAGGCGCAGAGGATGGCGGGGTACTCGGCCACGAGCCGGGAGACCAGGCGCGTATCCGTATGGGTCGCCTGGATGCGCACGGCGAGGTCGTAGCCCTCCTCGATGACGTCCGCGACGCGGTCGCTGAAGCTCACCTCCGCCTGCACCTCGGGCCACATCCGCAGGTAGTCCCGCAGCACCGGGAGCACCAGCAGCCTGCCGAACGCGTCCGGCACGGTGAGGCGCAGGACGCCTCGCGGAGTCCCCGTGTGCTGTCCGACGCTGGCCTCCGCTTCCTCCAGCGCGGCGAGGACCTGCTGGCAGTGCTCATGGAACACGCGGCCATCGTCGGTGAGGCTCACGTGGCGCGTGGTGCGGTGGAGCAGGCGCACGCCGAGCCGCGACTCCAGTCGGGCCAGCGCCTTGCCCGCGGCCGAGCGCGTCAGTCCGATGGCCCGCCCTCCCGCGACGAAGCTGCCCGCGTCCACGACGGACATGAAGGCGAGGATTTCGTCGAGGTTGGCGCGCTTCATGGGCCCCACGATTGTAGCGGCCTCATCGCTGGAGTGGGGAACACCGTTCGTCAATCCCAGCGCTATAGGGTCATGGCATCGCCAACCCCAGGAGAACCGCCATGCCCGTCACGCTGCTCAACCCCGATGGAATGATGAAGCCCGAGCTCTACCACCAGGTGTCCATCTCCACGGGCTCCCGACAGGTCCACATCGCCGGTCAGGTCGCCTACGACGCGGAGGGGAAGCTCGTCGCGCGAGGAGACCTGGCGGGGCAGGTGGCGCAGTCGCTGCGCAACGTCGGCCTCGCGCTCGCGGCGGCCGGAGCCTCGTTCAGCGACGTGGTCCGCTTGAGGTTCTACGTGGTCGGCTGGAAGCCCGAGCAACTGCCCCAGTTCGGCGCGGGTGTTCAGCAGGTCGCGCAGGAGCTGAAGTTCGTCCCCGCGCCGGCCTCGTTGATTGGCGTCAGCGTGCTCTTCGAGCCGGACATCCTCGTGGAGGTCGAAGCCACCGCCGTCCTGCCTTGAGCCATCGCCTCGGCAAGGCTCCGTGTCCCTCGCGTTGGGAGCACGGAGCCTTCGTGGGAGGCCGCGACTACGAGCGCCGCGCCGCGCGCCCCCGGGGAGCTTCCGGCTTTCCGCCTCCGACCTTCGCGCCCGAGGCCCCGCCGACATACGCCGCCAGATGCTGCCCGGTCAGCGTGGCCTTCGCGGAGACGAGGTCCGCCGGCGGCCCCTGGAACACGATGGTCCCGCCGTCGTGCCCCGCGCCCGGGCCCAGGTCGATGATCCAATCCGCGTGCGCCATGACGGCCTGGTGGTGCTCGATGACGATGACGGACTTGCCCGAGTCGACCAGCCGGTCCAGCAGCCCCAGGAGGTTCTCCACGTCGGCCAGGTGCAGGCCCGTGGTCGGCTCGTCGAGCACGTAGACGCCGCCCTCCTCACCCATGTGCGTCGCGAGCTTCAGCCGCTGCCGCTCGCCGCCCGACAGCGTGGTGAGGGGCTGGCCGAGCCGCAGGTAGCCCAGCCCCACGTCGTTCATCCGCTTCAGGATTTCATGCGCGGCCGGCGTGCGCGCCTCCTTGGAGCCGAAGAAGGTCGCCGCGTCCTTGACGGGCAGGTCGAGCACCTCGGCGATGTTGAGCGCGCCCAGCCGGTACTCCAGCACCGCCGCCTGGAAGCGCTTGCCCTCGCACTCCTCGCACAGCGTGCTGACCCCCGCCATCATCGCCAGGTCCGTGTAGATGACCCCGGCGCCGTTGCACGTGGGGCAGGCGCCCTCCGAGTTCGCGCTGAACAGCGTGGGCTTCACGCCGTTGGCCTTGGCGAAGGCCTTGCGGATCGGCTCCAGCAGCCCCGTGTACGTCGCCGGGTTGCTGCGCCGCGAGCCGCGAATCGCGCTCTGGTCCACCGTCACCACGCCCTCACGCCCCGACACCGAGCCGTGGATCAGCGAGCTCTTCCCGGAGCCCGCCACGCCCGTCACCACCACCAGCACGCCCAGCGGGATGTCCACGTCCACGCCCCGCAGGTTGTGCGCCTTCGCCCCGCGCACCTTCAGCGCCCCCGACGGCTTTCGCACCGAGGGCTTCAACGACGCGCGGTAGCCCAGGTGCCGCCCGGTGAGCGTGTCGCTGGCGCGCAGCCCGTCGACGGTGCCCTCGAACACCACCGCGCCACCGGCGGTGCCCGCGCCCGGGCCGATGTCCACGACGTGGTCCGCGATCTCGATGACCTCCGGCTTGTGCTCGACCACCAGC
Source organism: Myxococcus sp. AB025B (assembly GCF_006518215.1). Lineage (NCBI taxonomy): Bacteria > Pseudomonadati > Myxococcota > Myxococcia > Myxococcales > Myxococcaceae > Myxococcus > Myxococcus sp. AB025B. Next base: position 1,314 of record NZ_SRLW01000051.1, on the reverse strand, counting down.
ACGGTGTTGCCCTTGTCGCGCAGGCGCAGCAGCAGGTCATTCATCCGCTGGATGTCGTGCGGATGCAGTCCGACGGTCGGCTCGTCGAACACGTACGTCACGTCGGTGAGCGACGAGCCCAGGTGGCGAATCATCTGGATGCGCTGGGATTCGCCGCCCGACAGCGTCCCCGACGGACGGTCCAGGCTGAGATAGCCCAGGCCAATCTCCACGAACGAGTCGAGCGTCTGGCGCAGCGTGGCCAGCAGCGGCGCGACGGAGGGCTCGTTCAGCCCGCGCACCCACTCGGCCAGGTCACTCACCTGCATCGAGCAGGCCTCGGCGATGTTGATGCCCTTCACCTTGGAGGACCGGGCGGCCGCGTTGAGCCGGGTGCCTGCGCACTCGGGGCAGGGCGTGAAGGTCACCGCGCGCTCCACGAAGGCGCGGATGTGCGGCTGCATCGCCTCCTTGTCCTTGGACAGGAACGACTTCTGGATGCGGGGCACCAGGCCCTCGTAGGTGAGGTTCATGCTCTCGAACTTCACCTTGGTGGGCTCCTTGTAGAGGAAGTCCTCCAGCTCCTTCTTCGTGTACTTGCGGATGGGCTTGTCCGGGTCCAGGAAGCCCGAGTTCGCGTAGATGCGCACCTGCCACCCGTCCGCGTTGTAGCCGGGGATGGTGAGCGCGCCCTCATTGAGCGACTTGCTGTCGTCGTAGAGCTGGCCCAGGTCGATGTCCGTCACCGAGCCCATGCCCTCGCACCGGGGACACATGCCGCCGGAGATGGTGACCACGCGCTCCTCGACCTGGCCCTCGCCCTTGTCGACGGTTATCTGCCCCGACGCGCGCGCCGACGGGATGTTGAAGGAGAACGCGTTGGAGGAGCCGATGTGCGGCTTGCCCAGGCGGCTGAACAGCACCCGCAGCCTCGCGTTGGCGTCCGTCGCGGTGCCGACGGTGGAGCGGGAGTTGGCGCCCATGCGCTCCTGGTCGACGATGATGGCCGTCGTCAGGCCCTCCAGCACGTCCACCTCGGGCCGTCCCAGGGACGGCATGAAGCCCTGGACGAACGCGCTGTAGGTCTCGTTGATCATCCGCTGGGACTCGGCCGCGATGGTGCCGAAGACCAGCGACGACTTGCCCGAGCCGGAGACGCCGGTGAACACCGTCAGCCGGCGCTTGGGGAGCTCGACGCTCACGTCCTTGAGGTTGTTCTCCCTGGCGCCCCGGACGCGGATGAGGTCGTGGCGGTCCGCGGGATGCGCGGGAGTGGAGTGCTTGGGCTCGGTCATGACAGGGGTACCAACGGCGAACGGGTGGGGTGTGGGGACG
>NZ_SRLW01000519.1:0-3590 GCF_006518215.1 Myxococcus sp. AB025B | reverse complement strand
GGTCCACACCCGCCGGCCCGTGTGGACCTGGAGGCAACAGCCCCTGCCCCTCCCGCGCGCGCAACCCCCTGGAAGGACTGTGACGCGGTGCACGGCCCGCCACGTGCTACCTGGGGCTTCGCGTCATCTTCCGCGCGAGGTCCTCACCCCATGTCGTCCATCAAGCTCCGAGCTCCCTCCAGGCTCCTGTTGACCGCGCTGTGTCTCACCGCGCTCCTGCCGCTCTCGCGCGCCAGCGCCGAGCCGGGCATCCGCATCCTCAACTCGCTGTCCACCGCGGACCTGGCCTTCAACGCCCTCACCACCAACGCCCGCTCGCTGGAGGCCCTCACCTCGCAGCCGCTGACCACGTACACGTTCGAGGCGGACGCGCGCCTGCGCCACCAGCTGGAGGACCCGGCCGCGCGCAACGTCATGCACTACCTGGTGGAGTGCGCCCTGCCCGCCACCGCCACGGTGGAGTGGATGGACCGCAAGAAGGAGGTCCACTCCTTCTCGGGCGGCGTGGGCCTGTGCCCGGAGTGGGGCGTGCGCGCGCCGAGCGCCCAGTGCCTGGGCTACGTGAGCGCGTGCCTGCTGTCGCGCAACAACGCCTACGGCCACACGGTGGAGATTTCGATGCGCGGCGAGCACCCGCGCGACGACCGGCGCTTCAACCCCACCGGCGTCACCCAGCAGTGGCACCCCATGTTCCTGCCCTGCGCGCACGGAGGCCGCGGCGCGTGGGAGGAGTGTGGCTGGGTGGGCGAGGGCGTGGGCAGCTGCACGCCGGGCGAGCAGGTCACCATCGCCGCGGGCGCGCCCCGGCTGGACACGTCGTGCACGACGACGCTCGGCTCCGGCGACGGCGACCGCGTGCTGCGCGTGTGCGCCCAGCCCCGGGGCTGCGAGGCCGCCAGCGCCCTGGCCCTGGGCGAGGGCAACGAGTGCGGCGGCGCGCAGCCCAGCGCCACCTTCACCTGCCCCCGCGGCGGCAGGTACAGCGTCATGTCAGCGCCGAATGACCGCTCCTCGCCGCCCGGCTCCTGGGTGCGCCCCGCCGTCACCCACGGCCGCTACCCCACCGAGTCCTTCGGCGCGTTCACCTTCCGCGAGGGCGCCTTCTTCGGAAACATCCTGGACCCCAAGGGACTCAACGTGGAGGTGCACATCAACATGGACACCTACGCGCCCTTCCTGTCCAAGCCCGACTTCGACGGCCACCCGTACCAGAACGCCCACGCGTGCTACTCGCGGGACTGGGTGGCGGGCGACGTGCACCTGGCCTCGCGCGTCTGCGCCAACGCCATCGTCGGCGGGCGCAACGCGTACGGCTGTCTGGCGCGCACCGTGGGCCCCTGCGAGCCCGACGCCTTCACCCCCAAGGCGGCCTGCGACGTGAACGACGGCCCCGTCGTCACCGCCGACGGTGACTTCGAGGTCTGCGCCGACACGGAGGGCACCTACCACTTCGAGTCCATCACCACCGTGCTCAACAGCCCCTGTGACGCGCTGCCCCCCAGCGACCGCGTCACGTGCGACCCCGCGATGTGCGACTTCAACTACTCCCCGCCCCGCTGCAAGAAGGGCTGCGAGCAGCGCTCCGCCTCCCAGTGCCTCGCGGTGGCCTGCGTGAAGAACCCCAAGCTCTGCGGCAAGAAGTAGCCCCCCAGGGCCCGGGAGGGTCGTCACCCACCTCCTGGGCCCACGCTGGGGGGTGGGGCGACGGCCCGTACACCCCGGGTGTATGAATAAAGCAGGCGGACGGTCGTCCCCAGCCGTGTTGCCGCCCGACGGCCACCGCCCCAGGAGCCCCGCCGTGTTCTCTCTTCGTTCCGCCTTGAGTGCCTTCCTCGCGCTGGGCCTGCTGCTGGGCACGACGTCGGCGGAGGCGCGCTTCGGCAAGCGCTCGCGGCCGTCGCAGAGCGACTCGAAGAAGGACGACGACAAGAACGACGACACCCACGAGGCCTCGCCGGTGGGCTCGCGGGATGACGACGACGACGACCGGCCCCGTCGCCGCCGGAGCAACCACCGCCGCCACGTCTCCTCCGGCGCGGGCGACGTGGTGGAGGGCCTGGGCTTCCTCGCCTTCGTGCTCTCCAGCGGCAACCACCGGCTGACGGTCGTGGACGAGCCCCGGCAGCGCGGGGAGCTGCGCCAGGAGCGCCACGCCGCGCCCCTCTCCTTCCGCCTGGGCCTGCAGGGCGGCCCCGTCAACAGCGGCGGCGCGGGGGACTTCTTCATCGGCCTGGAGGGGCGGCGCTTCGGCTTCGACGCGCGCGTCACCGGCATCGCCGTGGACGCCGACGACGGCACCGACGAGACCGACAACCTCACCCTGGTGGAGGCGCACCTGACGTGGGCGCTCGTCTCCCTGGAGCGCGCGCGGCTGCGCGTGGAAGCGGGCGTGAGCACCGCCAACGCGCCGGACATCACCTTCGTGGGCCCCAGCCTGGGCCTGTCCCTGGAGGCGTGCCTGGCCGGCCCGCTGGACTTCGAGGCCCGCGCCCAGATGACGCCCTTCCCGTACCGACAGGTGGACGCGAGCGCCGCGCTGGCGCTGCACCTGGGCGCGCTCGTGCTGCGCGGCGGCTACCGGGGGATGGTGCTCGACGACGCGGGCCAGGTGGACGGCGTGGTGCACCGCGACGGCTTCCACGGCCCCTTCTTCGGCCTGGGCCTCACCTACTGACGCGCTGGGCCGTTTCGGGCCGGGGGTCCGGGCAGTGCGCCTGGACCACGTCCATCAGGTCCTTGAGCCGCACGGGCTTGCGCAAGAGCGCCACCGCCCCTGGGGGACACGGGCCGGACTCCGCGCGCATCCCCACCACCCGCGAGCTGGCGAAGCGCGCGTCCTGCTTCAACGTCTCCAGGAGCGACGCCCCCTGGACACACGGCGCCTCCAGGTCCACCAACACCAGACACGGCACCTCCGTGGCCGCCAGCACCCGCACGGCCTCGCGGGCGTTGATGGCCATGTTCACGTCATAGCCTTCGGCCTGGAGCGCCTCCGCCATCACGCCCCGGAGGTCCGGGTCGTCCTCCACCAGGAGCACGGTCGGCTGCATCACCACGTGGGTCACGATTGCCACCCTAGTGCCTCCTTCCCGGGCTGACACGGCTCGTTCCGCCCCACCGCGCCTCACTGTCGAACCGTGAGCATCCGCACGGCGCGAGCAGGCGGATACGCCCGGTGCCCGGGGGAGGAGATGCACCGCGCGTGGGCGCTCCGCACGCGCGAGCGTCGGGTGCGCGAGCCTCGCGAGGCCCGGCTGTCACGTCGTGCGCACTCGGCGCCGTGTGCGCTGCCCACGGCCGTACAGCAGCGGCTGGCCAACGGCCGTCCACCCTCGGGGGCCATGGCCGGCAAGGGCCGGGCGCCCTTGAATGTCGCTCCCCGTCGTCCCCGTCCCCGAGGAGTGCACCTTGCCCTCATCCAAGGCCGTGCTGGGCTGTGTGCTCGCCGCCACCGTCCTGCTGGAGCCGGCGCTCGCCGAGGCCCGCTTCGGCAAGCGCTCCTCCTCGTCGTCCCCCTCCCGCCCCCGGCGCGAGGCGCCGCGCCGCGAGCACCCCGCCTCGCGCCGGGGGCGGGAGGGGGACGACGAGGA
>NZ_SRLW01000518.1:0-3595 GCF_006518215.1 Myxococcus sp. AB025B | reverse complement strand
GGGTGGCGGGCGGGGTTTCATTTCGTATCTGAGTTGTAAAAGCATCCTAGGTGTTCTTGTCGCGAGCGTCCGCTGGGAAGAGGAGGGGAGGGCCCCCTGGGGTCGCCTGGAGGGCGACGGCGGGTGTTGGACCGGCGAACAGTCCACCCCGCGCGCCTTGACTGGGAGCGACGAGTGCCCACACTTGCGCCTTTGTCGTTCCGTCGGGGCCTCGACAGGCCCTGTTGCTCGTGTCTCCGGGTCCCCCTCGCCGTGACGAAGCCCAGTCTCCTGCTCATCGAAGAAGCCAGTGTGGCCCGGGAGCTCCAGGTGCTCGCGCTGGAGAGCCAGGGATGGCAGGTCGTGGCCCTGGCGGACGTGGCGGCGGCCGCCTCGGTCCTGGTGACGCAGCCGGTGTTGCTCGTGGTGGCGGCGGCGGGCGTGCTGGCGGCTGGCAGGGAGGCGCTGGAGACGTTCCGCCGCGCGCTGGAGACGGCGTCGGTGGGCCTGTATGTGCGGGCCTTCCCCGCCGAGGAGGAAGTGGTGCGCACGCTGGCGCTGCCGCTCACCGGCTTCTTCTGGCGGCCTTTGTCCCTGGGCGGGCTGGTGGAGAAGGTCCGGCGCGTGGTGCCGGAGGAGGGCCCCCCGGAGGCGCGGCCGCTGGTGCTGGTGGCGGACGACGACCCGGTGTCGCGCAAGCTGTTGCAGCTGATGATGGTGCCCTTCCGCTTCCGGGTGGTGTCCGCGGACGACGGGATGCAGGCGCTGGAGGTCGCCAGGAGGCGGCGGCCCGATGTGGTGCTGGCGGACGCGCTGATGCCGCGCATGGACGGCTACAAGCTGTGCATGGCGCTCAGGCAGGAGTCGCGCTTCGCGCGTGTGCCGGTCATCCTCACGCACGCGCTGACGCCGGACGAGCTGGATTTGCGCATGGCCCACAACGTGGGGGCCAACGGTTTCGTGCGCCGCGCGCAGGACGGGGACGAGCTGGTGGGCGTGCTGCTGCGCGCGCTGAAGGCCGGGCCGCCCACGCCGCTGGGGCCCGCGCCGCCGGTGGGGCCCGCGCTGGAGCTGAACACCGAGGACCACCTGTACCGGATGGTGCGCCAGCTGGAGCGGCGCGTGGGGTTGCTCGAACAGGCGGAGCGCGGCACGCGCGAGAGCGAGGAGCGCTTCCGCCTGGTGGTGGAGGGCTCCTACGACGGCATCTGGGACTGGGACTTGCGGCGGGGCACGCTGTACTGGAGCCCGCGCCTCCTGGAGATGCTGGGGCTGACGCCCGAGACGTTCGCCGGCACGCACGACGCCTTCGTGGAGCTGCTCCACCCGGAGGACCGCGCCGGCGTGCTCGCGGCCATGACGGAGCACCTGGAGCGCGGGGCGCCGTACGACGTGGCCTTCCGGCTCCGGCACGCCACGGGCGGCTATCGCTCGTGCGTGGGACGGGGGCGCGCGCTGCGCGACGAGCAGGGCCGGCCGGTGCGCATGGCGGGCATCATCGGCGACGTGACGGAGCAGCTGCGGCTCTACCGCGAGGCGAACGAGGCGGTGCGCGTGCGCGACGACTTCCTCAGTGTGGCGGCGCACGAGCTGAGAACGCCCCTGGCCGCGCTGCGCTTGCGGGTGCAGGGCGCGCAAGGGGCGCTGCGCATGCTGGGCGCGGCCCAGGCGGCGCCGCGGCTGGAGCGCGCGCTGGAGGCCGCGGACCGTCAGGTGCAGCGGATGTCGGACCTGGTGGAGTCGCTCTTGGACGTGTCCCAGGCGCAGGGCGGACCGCCCAGGCTGCAGCTGGAGGTGGTGGACCTGTCCAACGTCGTGCGTGACGCGGTGACGCGCTCGGAGCCGGCCGCGGCGAGGGCGGGGTGTGAGCTGGTGCTCGGGCCCCTGCCGCCCACGCCGGGCCGGTGGGACGGCGCCCGGCTGGGGCAGGTGGTGCGCCACCTGTTGTCCAACGCGATGAAGTTCGGCCCGGGCCGGCCCGTGGAGGTGGCGCTGGAGCAGCAGGACGCCACGGCCACGTTGGTGGTGAAGGACCACGGCATCGGCATCTCCCCGGAGCGGGTGGACGGGCTGTTCCGCCGCTTCGAGCGCGCGGTGCCGGTGCGGCACTACGGCGGCCTGGGGCTGGGCCTGTACCGCCTGCGCCGCATCGTCGAGGCGCACGGCGGTCAGGTGTCCGTGGACAGCACGCCCGGCGAGGGCTCCACGTTCCGCGTGCGCCTGCCCCTGGGCGGCCCCCCCGTCGCCCGCGCCTGACTCAGAGCGAGTCGAGGAAGGCCACCAGCGCCTCGCGCTCCTGGCGCGACAGCGCCTTCACCTGCTCGCGCGAGGACTCGGCCTCGCCCCCGTGCCACAGCACGGCCTCCAGCGGCGTGCGCGCCCGTCCGTCATGCAACAGGCGCGAGTGTCCGCTCACCGTCCGCGTCAGGCCCAGGCCCCACAAGGGCGGAGTGCGCCACTCGCGGCCGCTGGCGAGGAAGTCCGGACGTCCGTCCGCGAGCCCCTCTCCCAGGTCATGCAGCAAGAGGTCCGAGTACGGCCAGATGAGCTGCCCGGACAGCTCCGGGTAGCCCTCCAGCGTGCCGGTGGTGACCGACGGCTTGTGGCACCTGGCGCAGCCCACGCGGTGGAACACGGCCTTGCCCTGGAGCACCCGGGCGTCGTCGACGCCCGCGCGCGTGGGGAGCGCCACCGTGTGCGAGTAGAAGTCGAGCGCCGTCAGCTGCCGGTCCGTCACCTCGGGTTCACCGCCGTGGGGCGCCGCGAGGCACACGGCCTGCGCCTGGGTGCACGTGTCCTTTGGAAACAGCGTGGTGGTGAGGCCGAGGTCGCCCAGCAGCGCGGACGCGTTCTGGTGCTCGATGTCCGGCTGGTTGGCCTTCCACCCGAAGCGGCCCAGCGCCACGCGGTTCGTGCGCCCGTTCCACACGCGGTTGACCCGGCCGGACACGCCGTCGCCGTCCGCGTCGTCCGGGTCCGCCCACGCCAGCAGCGTCTCGTTGGGGATGGCCGCCAAAAGGCCCAGGCCCACCATGTTCTGGGCCACGCGCGCGGACATCATCGTGTCCGCCGACAGGGGCCCGTGGGCCAGGTCCGTCAGCACCAGCGTGGGGGACTGGAGCGTGTAGGGCTCGCCGTCCGCGAAGGTGCCCGGGACTTCGGTCCACTCCACCCGCGCCTGCCCCTCCGCGGGCACGCCGGGGATGCCCCGGGGCTGGAGCTGGTCTCCATAGGTGGGCTCGGGCACGGGCTCGCCGTGGGGGCCGGTGCCCGGGATGGACAGGCGCACGAGCAGCGTGTCCGCCACCTCGTCGCCCTCGGGCGGACGGCCGCGGCCGTTGCCCAGGTGGCAGGCGAGGCACGAGACGGAGTGGAACAGGGGGCCCAGGCCGTCCCGGTCCTGCTGCGAGGTGCTGGGCGCGCGCACCCAGTCCGCCTCGAAGACGGACTCGCCCACGAAGAACTCGGCGCGCCGGGCCAGGCCGAGGTTGGCCGCCGGCTGGGTGAAGGCGCTCGCGCCCGTCACCGTCACGCTGGTGGCTCCGCCGGGGCGGTCCTCGCCCGCTTCCACCACGTCGAAGCGGGGCGGAGGGGGCGGCTCGGGAGGAGGCGGCTC